>CAZPZR010000020.1:0-13201 GCA_964591105.1 uncultured Lachnospiraceae bacterium
GAAGTACAGCGTGTATACCGTCTTCAGGGTGTAGATATCAACGATAAACATATCGAAGTTATCGTTCGTCAGATGCTCAAGAAGATCCGTATTGAAGAAGCAGGAGATACAGAATTCCTTCCAGGAACAAATGTAGACGTTCTTGAATTCGAGGATGTAAACGAAGCACTTGAAAAAGAAGGAAAAGAACCAGCTACAGGAGAAAGAATCATGCTTGGTATTACAAAAGCATCTCTTGCAACAGAATCATTCCTGTCAGCAGCTTCCTTCCAGGAAACAACAAAAGTTCTTACAGAAGCAGCAATCAAAGGTAAGATTGACCCATTGATCGGTCTGAAAGAAAACGTTATCATTGGTAAACATATTCCAGCTGGTACTGGTATGAGAAAATACCGTGATATCAAACTTGGTGCTGATGAAGTGGAAGAAGAAGTAATCTTCGATGAAGAAATCGAAATGAGCGAAGAACTCATGGATGTTGATACAGAAGCGTTTGAAGCAGATGTAGAGACAGAAGAAATTGAATTCGTAGAAGAATAAGATGAATATAAGAGAGTCGTCACAAGCTTGTGACGGCTCTTTTTGTATAAAGATTGACTTTTATTAAGGAGGATAATATAATGGAAGGAGCGAAAAAGTGTGCTTGAAAGTACACAGAAGACAGAAGGAGGAGTTACGATGGACACAAATAAATTAAGTCGTATCTTAAAAGAAATGGAAGCTCAGGGAATGCCACAGATGATTATCTCTGATCCTCCATCAATTTATTATTTAACAGGTAAGTGGATTCACCCAGGGGAAAGAATGCTTGCTCTGTATTTGAACGTGAACGGAAACCACAAATTAGTAATCAACAAACTTTTCCCACAGGAAAAAGATCTTGGTGTTGAATTAGTTTGGTATGATGATGTAGAAGATGCTGTAGAAATCTTAAGCAAATTCGTAGAAAAAGATAAACCAATCGGTGTTGATAAAGTATGGCCAGCACGTTTCTTGTTAAGACTTCAGGAACTCGGTGCAGGAAGCAAATTCGTCAATGGTTCTTTAATTGTTGACGGTGTTAGACAGATCAAAGACGAAAGAGAACAGCAGTTAATGAGAGAAGCTGGGGCTGCAAACGATAAGATCGTTGAAAGATTAATTCCATATGTAGTAAAAGGTTACACAGAAGTAGAAATGGAAAAAATCTGCCGTGATATGTATGCTGAAACAGGACACTCAGGAGTTTCTTTTGATCCAATCATCGGATACGGAAAATCTGGAGCTGACCCACATCATGCAAACTCTAACGTAAAAGGAAAAGTTGGAGACAGCGTTATCCTTGACATCGGTGGAATTTTGAATGACTACTGCTCAGACTTAACAAGAACAGTATTCATCGGAGAAGTTTCTGATAGAGCACGTGAAGTATACGAAGTAGTTAAAGAAGCTCAGCTTCGTGGTATTGCTGCTGCAAAACCAGGTAACAGAATGTGCGATGTAGATAAAGCTTGCCGTGATTACATCACAGAAAAAGGATTTGGAGAATACTTCACACATAGAACAGGACACTCTATTGGTATGGAAGACCACGAATATGGCGATGTTTCTTCTGTAAACGAAGCAATCATCAAACCAGGACAGTGCTTCTCTATCGAACCAGGTATCTACTTAATGGATGAAGGCATTGGTGTTCGTATTGAAGATATCGTACTCATCACAGAAGATGGATGCGAAACACTTAACAACTATACAAAAGATCTGATTGTTGTTCCTGTAGAAGAATAAGAGGATGTAGAAAGAGCCGTGCATGTGCACGGCTCTTTTTATGCTTTCGGAAGTGTGAAAATGAATTCAGTGCCGACACCTTCGGTACTTACAACACTGATATTCTCGCCATGTGCCTGAATAGCTTCTTTGACAATGGCAAGTCCAAGTCCAGTTCCTTTTTTATCTTTTCCGCGGGAAAGATCACTCTTGTAAAAGCGTTCCCATATTTTATTCAAGGCATTTCTTGGAATGCCGATTCCGTAATCCTTCACAGAAGTGTAAATTTTATTTCCACGGTCTGTAGTTTCAATCGTAATCGTGGTCTCAGGATCACTGAATTTAATTGCGTTATCAATCAAGTTATATAATACCTGCTGAATTTTACGTTTATCCGCATATACGTTCAAATGTTTTGTCTCAAAGACAAGTTCAATAGAGATTCGCTTCTGTGTGCAACGCCCTTCGAAAGAAGCTGCCACATGCTTGATAATCTCATGAATGTCAAACGTTTCTTTGTTCAGTAATAAGTTTTTTGTGTCAAATTCATTTAATGTTAATAAATCACGTGTCAAATCGGTGAGTCGCTCTGTCTCAAAGAGAATAATCTTCAAATACTTTTCCTGCAATTCTGGAGGAATTGTTCCGTCCACCATTGCTTCCACATATCCTTTGATGGAGGTAAGCGGAGACCGGAAATCGTGAGAAACATTTGCAACGAATTTTTTCTGATAATCCTCCATGTCTTTTAATTGAGAAGACATATAATTCAGGGAAGCGGAGAGATACCCCATCTCATCCTCAGAATTCACCGGTATTTCGTAATCTAAGTTTCCAGAGGCATATTGCTTAGCAGCAGCCGTAATCTTGCACAAAGGCATATATACGAAAAACTGGAAGGCAAGCAATATAATAAAGGACAACAGAAAGATTACAATAAATGTAATGTATGCAGCCCGGATTAAAATATGTTCTAATGCTACAACGTCCTTTGTCTGTTTGTGAATGAGCAAATAGCCTTGAGGCGTATATTTGGAAATTACCGGAGCAATTACCGTTATGACATCCTTTTCAAAATAGTTGTGATAATTACCAACTATATACTGCGAACCGCCGATTTCTGCCGGATTAAAATCCGAAATCGTGGAAGGCAGTGGTGTAGAGGAATCTAGTGGAACACCTGAAATCATGGTTCCATTTTTATCGACGAACCACACAGATGCTCCCAAATGAGTAGAGATTCCGGATAACTGCAGATGCAGTGCGTGTGGCGTAAGATCATCGGTAAAATAGTTCGGTAAATACTCGCTGGCAACCATATTAGCCTCTTTGTATACGCGAGAGCCAATGCGGTGATAAAGCTTTGCGGATACAAGACCATCGGTAAGTGTTGCGATGGTAAAGATACTTAAAAATCCGAAAATGATGTATACAATAATAAATTTTAAATATAAAGTGCTTTTCATAAAAACTCCTTATTTCACTTCGAATTTGTATCCAATACCCCATACAGTGCTGAGACTCCAGCCATTGTGGTCTTTAATCTTTTCACGGAGACGCTTGATATGTACGTCTACAGTACGAGTGTCTCCAATGTATTCATAGCCCCAGATTTGATCCAAAAGCTGTTCTCTTGTAAATACCTGGTTCGGTGAAGAAGCAAGGAAATAGAGGAGTTCAAGCTCTTTTGGAGGCATATCAACATTGTTGCCATCTACGACAACAGAGTAGTTTGTCAGATTGATCTGGATGCCTGGGTATTCCACATATTTTCCCTTAGAATCCACGGGTGCTTCCTGCTTTGGAATTGCATGGTAACGGCGAAGAACCGCTTTCACACGCGCAACTAATTCCTTAGAATCAAATGGCTTCATTACATAATCGTCTGCACCAAGTTCTAGTCCAAGAACCTTATCAAATACTTCGCCTTTGGCAGAAAGCATGATAATAGGAACATTGGAACGAGTACGAATCTCGCGGCAAACCTGATAGCCATCGATTCCTGGAAGCATAAGATCCAGAAGAATTAAGTTTGGCTGATAGCTGTCATAAGCAACGAGCGCCTGTTCTCCATCGTGAACCATCATTGTATCAAAACATTCTTTGGTTAAATAGAGGGAGACCAGTTCTGCAATATTTTCATCATCATCTACAATTAAAATTTTCTGTTTATTTACCATGTTAGTTCTCCTGTCTGATTATTTAAGCTCAGCGATTGTTACGCCGGCATCCCCCTCGCCGAATGCACCGAGTCGGAAGGACTTCACATGTTTCTGACGTTTCAGATATTTGTGAATTCCTGCACGAAGTGCACCAGTTCCTTTTCCGTGAACAATGCGGACAGAATTCAGATGTGCAAGAACTGCATCATCTAAGTATTTGTCCAGTTCAGCAATTGCTTCATCTACTGTTTTTCCAAGCAGATTGATTTCTGTGCTGACAGACATAGATTTACTCATCTTAATCTTGCCTTTTCCAGTCTTCGCAGTAGTCTTCTGTAAATATGCTGGTTTTTCTTCAAGAATCTCAAGGTCTGAAATTGAAACTTGAGAGCGAAGAATTCCCATCTGTACAGTAACATTTCCACGTGCATCTGGAAGAGAAGAAATCGTTCCAGTCAGGTTCATGCTCAGAACCTTTACGGATTCTCCCAGTTTGAAATCGCTAGGTTTATATTGTTTCTTTGGCTTTTGTGGCTCAATCTTCATGCCGGAACGTGTGGATTCCATCTTTTTACGTAATCGTTCACGTTCTTTTTCCATCTCAGCGGCAGAAATATTCGCTTTGCCAAATTTATGGAAGTTGCGCATTGTTTCATCCGCCATATCCTTTGCTTCTGCAAGGATTGTGTGTGCCTTTTCATTGGCTTCGCGAAGGATACGTTCACGTTGCTCTTCCAATTTCTTCTGTTTTTGCTGTGTCTCGTTTTTGAGACGTTCTAATTCACGTTTATAGGAAGCAATTTCTTCCTGTTCTTTTTCAATGGTACGTCTACTCGTTTCAAGGTCTGTCAGAAGATCTTCAAAGGATTCATCCTGTTCGGTCAGATGCGTTTTCGCTTCCTCGATGATGTAATCAGGAAGACCAAGTTTTCCTGCAATTGCGAAAGCGTTACTCTTTCCAGGAATACCAATCAAAAGTCGATAAGTTGGACGTAAAGTTTCAACGTCAAATTCGCAGCAGGCATTCTCTACACCAGGGGTAGAAAGTGCATATACTTTTAATTCGCTATAATGTGTAGTTGCCATAGTACGAATGCCACGCATATGCAAATGATTTAAAATAGAAGTTGCAAGTGCAGCTCCTTCGGTTGGATCAGTTCCAGCACCAAGCTCATCGAAAAGAACCAGTGAATGTTCATCTACATGACTCAAAAAGGAAACAATATTTGTCATGTGAGAGGAGAATGTACTCAAGCTCTGTTCAATGCTTTGTTCGTCACCGATATCTGCGTAAACATTGTCAAATACTGCAAGCTCTGAACGATCCAGTGCAGGAATATGAAGTCCGGCCTGTCCCATCAGTGTGAAGAGACCAACTGTTTTTAAAGAAACAGTTTTTCCGCCTGTGTTAGGTCCTGTGACGATCAATAAATCAAAAGTGTCACCGAGTGTGACCGTAATTGGAACGACTTTTTTGCGATCCAGGAGAGGATGACGTCCTTCGCGGATGTGAATACGACCTTCCGTGTTAAAACGAGGCATATTTGCATTCATGTTCAGTGCGAGTGAACCTTTTGCGAAAATGAAATCCAAAGTTGTAAGTGCTGTATAGTCAGCGCGGATTGCATCTGTATATTCAGCAGCATCTGCACTGAGGCGGGCAAGGATTACCTGGATTTCTTCCTGCTCTTTTCCATATAATTCTTTCAAATCATTATTCAATTTTACAATTGCCATTGGCTCAATAAATAAAGTAGAACCTGTCGCAGACTGGTCATGGATCATCCCAGGCACCTGGCTTCGATATTCTGCTTTTACAGGAATACAGTAACGGTCTCCACGCATTGTAATCAGAGAATCCTGTAAATACGTGCGAAGGGAACCATTTACCAGACTGGAAAGAGTTGCATGTACTTTATCATTTGTCTGGTGGATGGAACGACGAATATGCTTGAGTTCTGGACTTGCTTCGTCGCTGATTTCATCTTCTTCCAAAATACATCTGCGTATTTCAGCAGTCAGTGGCGCACATGGCGCAAGCTGAGCAAAATATGGATCCAGACAGTCTTCAACATCGTCCACATTCTCGTGGCGTCCATAGGACTTGACGCGTCCAGCATTTTCCAAAAGTTTACAAATACGAAGCAGTTCACTGCTTCCAAGGGTACCACCAATTTCCAGACGTCTTAAAGAATCATTGACTGGGTTACAACTGCCAAAAGAAGGACGGCCTTTTTTTACAATACGAGTGAAGGCTGCTTTGGTTTCTTCCTGCGCAGATTGTATAGACTCTAAAGAAGTCATTGGCTTTAATTTTCTACATTTTTCTTTTCCTGCAAATGAGGAAGCATGCTCTACGAGCATCTCGATAATTTTGTCATATTCTAATTTTGTTAAAGTCTTTTTATTCATAATATTCACCTAGACCTATTCTACCTTATTTGTCGGGCAAAGGAAAGGATAAATATTGAACATTTATTTGCAATCATGTATACTAAAAAGAGGATAAAAAAGGAGTGGCGATGACCATGAGGAATGAAGAAAAAGTTCCACGGGAAGAAGAATATGCTTTTTTGCAGGAAGTAATTAAGGATGAGGCAGATAGCGGAAAGACAAGGAAAAAGAAGATTCTACGAGGGATTCGAATGGGAATTATCGTAGGACTGACCGCCTGCTTTACTTTTTTTGTGTCAAAAACATGGTTTGAGAGTCAGTTTCCAGAGAAACCTCAGACCGTTACAATTCCAGAAGATGAGGAAGAAGAGATTCAGAAGGATGAGGAGGCAACGAATCAGCAAGAGCGAACATCCAGACAGCTGATTTCTGAATTAAAACAAATTTCAGCAAAGTTAGAGGGAAGCTTGGTGGAGATTGTTGCCTATGAAGAACTTTGGCAGGAAAATGCGAGACAGAATCTGAGAAGTAATTCCGGAGTAATCATTGCGGATAATGGAAGAGAACTTCTGATTTTATCCAATGATGCGATTGTAAAAAATGGGGAAGACATCCAGGTTCGATTGAGAAATGGTTCTGAGTATGAGGGAAAGTTGAAGCAGTGCGATGCGAATCTTGGACTTTGTATTTATGCGATTGAGCGAGAAGACATTTCAAAAGAAAGTTGGAAGACAATACAAATTGCTGAGTTAGGAAGCTCCAATGCAATGGAGAATGGTGACCTTGTGCTCGCACTTGGAAAACCATTTGGAGAAGATGAGGCGGAAGCGTATGGAATTCTGATGAATGATACGAATCTGATGAATGCGGCAGATGGAGATTATCGACTGCTGAATACGAATATCGAGACTTATGCAAACGGAAGCGGTATTTTGGTCAACGAATCAGGGGAAGTGGTTGGCATTTTGAATACGTCCACAAAAAAGGATGGAACAAAAGGTGAGATTGCTGCATTTGCAATTTCTGATATTAAGAATGTGATTGAACTACTTTCAAATGGAAAGGTAGTTCCGTATCTTGGAATTTTTGCGGAAGATGTGACGGATGAGATGCAGGAGGAAGGAATTCCAGCTGGAATCTATGTGAAAGAAGTGGAAGAAGACTCGCCGGCAATGGCAGCAGGAATCCAGAATGGGGATATTCTTACAAGTATTGATGATGTAGAGATCAATACGTACAAGATATACTCCAATACATTAAGCAATCAGACAAAAGGAAAACAGGTAATTGTAAAAGGACTTCGCGCTAAAGGAGATCAAGATTATGTAGAGATCGAATTTCGCGTGACGATTGACAGAAAAGAAAATTAGAAAGAGGAAATAATTATGAGATATATCAATACACTCAGAGAAGGAGAAACCATTCGAAATATATACCTTTGCAAAGGAAAACGTTCTGCAGAGACAAGAAATGGGAAACCATATGACAACCTGATTCTTCAGGATAAGACGGGAACATTGGATGGAAAAGTATGGGATCCAAACTCTGGTGGAATTGCTGATTATGACGAGATGGATTTCATAGAAGTATTTGGAGATGTTGTAAGCTATAACAACAACTTGCAGTTGAACATTCGTCAGATTCGTAAGGCATATGAAGATGAGTATGTGGCAGCAGACTATATGCCAACAACAGAGAAAGATACAGAAGAAATGTATCAGGAATTGTTGGGATACATTCGCCAGATTAAGAATACGTACCTGCGTCAGGTTGTGGAATACTACTATGTAAAAGACGAAAAATTTGTGAAAAAATTCAAGGCACATTCTGCAGCAAAAAGTGTACATCATGGATTTGCAGGTGGACTCTTAGAGCATACATTAAGTGTTGTGAAGTTCTGTGAATACATGGCAGGCGCTTATCCAATCTTGCAGAAAGATTTGCTTTATGCAGCAGCAATTTGTCACGATATTGGAAAAATTAAAGAATTGTCAACATTTCCAGAAAATGATTACACAGACGATGGACAGTTACTTGGCCATATCGTAATCGGTGTGGAGATGATCAGTGATGCAGTGAGAACAATTCCAGGATTCCCAGAAAAACTGGCAGGGGAATTGAAACATTGTATCGTGGCACATCATGGAGAATTAGAGTATGGTTCTCCAAAAAAACCAGCATTGGCAGAAGCACTTGCACTTAATTTTGCAGACTGTGCGGACGCGAAGATGCAGACATTAACAGAAATTTTCAAAGAAAAGAATACCAATGAATGGTTAGGATATAATAGATTGTTTGAATCAAATCTGAGAAAGACTGTATTGTAGGAGAGACATATGTTCAAGAAAAATGACATGGTAACGGTGGAAATTACAGATATTGGCGTAGATGGAGAAGGCATCGGAAAAGTGGATGGCTATACGCTGTTTGTGAAAGATGCAATCATTGGCGATGTAATTGAAGCGAAGATCATGAAAGCAAAAAAGAATTATGGATATGCAAGATTGATGGAAATTGTAACACCATCTGAATATCGTGTGGAAGAACCGGTCTGTCCAATGGCAAGAAAATGCGGCGGATGCCAGATTCAGGAAATGACGTATGAACGACAATTGGAATTTAAAGAAGCGAAAGTGCGTGGAAATCTTTTAAGAATTGGTGACGTACCAGAAGACATTTTGGATAAAGTGAGCGAACCAATTGTAGGAATGGAAGACCCATTTCATTACCGAAATAAAGCACAATTTCCAATTGGAACAGATAAAGAAGGAAATATCATTACAGGTTTCTATGCGGGAAGAACACACAGTATCATACCAAATACAAACTGTGCGTTGGGTGTAGAAGTGAATGAAGATATATTAAAGATTATCCTTACATTTATGAAGGAATACAAGGTGCCTGCCTACAATGAGGAAACACATCAGGGACTTGTGCGCCATGTATTGATTCGATACGGATTTACCACAAAGGAAATCATGGTTTGCCTTGTGATAAATGGTACGAAATTGCCAGCGGGCGAAGTATTGGCGGATCGCCTGGCTAAAATAGAAGGAATGACAAGCATCACGTTAAGTGTGAACAAAGAAAAGACAAATGTAATCATGGGAAATGAGATTAAGTTATTGTGGGGACAGACCTACATTACAGATTACATCGGAGATGTAAAATATCAGATTTCTCCATTGTCTTTCTATCAGGTAAATCCAGTGCAGACAGAGAAATTATATGGATTAGCACTGGAATATGCAGGACTCAGCGGTCATGAAACAGTGTGGGATCTTTACTGCGGAATCGGAACAATTTCCTTGTTCCTGGCACAGAAAGCGAAACAGGTATATGGAGTAGAGATTGTTCCACAGGCAATTGATGATGCGAAAAATAATGCAAAGATTAACGAAATCACAAATGCAGAGTTTTATGTAGGGAAGGCTGAGGAAGTACTTCCAGAATATTATAAAAAATATGAACAGGAGCATGGAGAAACAGCACATGCGGATGTGATTGTTGTAGATCCACCGCGAAAAGGATGCGAGGAATCCTTGCTTCAGACGATGGTGAATATGCAGCCAGAAAGAATTGTGTATGTCAGCTGCGATAGCGCGACGCTGGCGAGGGATGTGAAGTACCTGCGCGGGCAGGGGTACGAGCTTGAGAAAGTGAGAGCTGTGGATCAATTCCCGAATACAGTGCATGTTGAGAGCGTAGTTCTCTTACAAAAGACTTCCGAAATGGCAAGATAATATTAATAAAACATTTTATACAATTTTGCAGAAAGGAGAAAATACATGAGGAAAAGATTGATAGCACTGTTATGTGTTGCGACAATGGTGCTGACAAATGTGGTACCAACCTATGCCGCTGATGTAGCTGATGTATCCTCAGCTTCAACAGAGGAATCCCAAGCAGTTTCTCAAACACCGAAAGTTGAACTTAGTAAAACATCGTTTCAGTATAATGGTATCGAGCAGACACCTGTAATTACTGCATATGATAAGGACGGAAAGCTAGTTTCAGATGAATATTATACTGTAACTTACCCAGAAACCAGTATTGATGCAGGAGAATATACCGTGGAGGTTGTTTTTTCTGGACCATATACTGGAACTGTGACAGCAGATTATGAGATTACGCCGATTAAATTTTCGGACGCTGACTTTTCAATTCCGGCAACAACATATCTTTATACTGGCGAGGCAATTGAACCAGTTGTTAATTCTAAAAATTATGTAAAAGATGTAGATTATACAGTTGCGTACAAAGACAATGTTTTGGATGGAACAGCTACAGTAACGATTACTGGTATTGGAAACTATGCCGATACCACCACACTGACGTTTGAGATTGATTTATTTTACTATGATGTTTTAGCGAATAATAAGATTTGCGTGACGGAGGTTTCGAAGAATGTCACTGGAGCGATGGCAATTCCTTCTCGCTATGATGGATATTCAGTGACGGCTATTGCCGACGAAGTATTCAAATCATGCAAGAAGCTTACTTCCATTACGACGCCAGATACCTTGACGAGTATTGGTGAGAATGCTTTTTATGGATGTACCGGATTGACTACTGTAAAATTAAATGGTACAGATGTGAGTCTGGAAAATCGTGCTTTTTACAACTGTAGAGAACTTCAATCGGTGATAGCCGAGGATTTGCAATCCATTGGGGAGTATTGTTTCGACGGGTGTAATAAGCTTGAGACGGTTGAGGTTGAAGATGGCATTGACAGCATAGGAACTTATGCGTTTAACAGATGCCTTGCGCTAAAAACAGTGGATATTGGAACTTCAATCAGATCGATTGGAGCGAATGCGTTTTACCAATGCCCAGAGTTGGTGTCCATTGGTCGATTAGGAAATGTGGAATATATCGGGGGAAGAGCCTTTTATGAATGCGAAAAACTAGCTTCCATTGATTTGGGATTTTCCCGTATTGTGAGGATGGAAGGGAATATATTTTATGGTTGTGAGTCTTTGAAGGAGGTGGATTTGCCGAGTACATTGGAAAATATTGATGCCAATGCATTTAGCGGCTGTAAATCATTAGAGGCGATTGAACTGCCAAATAATCTTACAGACATTGGAAGGGAGGCATTTAGTGGTTGTACTAGTCTTACATCTATTGTACTTCCAGACAGTGTGACTTCTGTTTCATACCATGCCTTCAAGGGGTGTACTAAGCTAGAAACAATTAGATTATCGGAAGGACTGCCCTGTATAGGAGAGGGTGCATTTTCTTATTGTACGAGTTTGAAAGATGTCGTGATTCCAGAGTATGTGAGAACTATTGAAGGCTATGCATTTCAAGGATGTACAAGTTTGACATCTGTTACATTTCCAGACGATTTGAGAGAAATTGGACATTCTGTATTTTCTTATTGTACGAGTTTGGAAAGTATTAAATTGCCGGCTTATCTGGATACAATCGGAAACTACGCGTTTTATGAATGTAGTAGTTTAAAATCTATTGAGATTCCAGAATGGGTAAGGAACATTGGAATAGGTACATTTGGATTCTGTAGCAGTTTGACAACTGTCATATTGCCAGATAAACTCAAAACTATTAGAGTCGCTGCATTTGCTGACACAATCAGTCTACATGAGATTGAATTACCAGAGGGGCTAACGACTATTGAAGCTGCTGCATTTAGAGGGTCTGCAATAAAAACGTTAAGAATACCAGCAAGTGTGGAAACGATTGCCACGAATGGCTTAGGCTTCAATAGGGAGTCGGCTGATACTTGGATAGAAGCAGTTTATTTCCCGGCAACGACACCATCGGAAAACATTGCGGTAGATGCTTTGGCTAAAGAAGTAACGGTTTTGCACTGTTATAAAAATAGTCCTATGCATAAGTATGCATTAGATAACGGTTATGCTTATGTGTTGATAGACGGTACTGATGAAGATAATTTGATATCTGGAACAGATGGACAGCATGTTGATTGGAAGTTGGATAAGGCGACGGGAAAACTGACAGTCAATACGAGTGGTGACATGCCAGGGGGTTATTGCCCTTGGAAAAATTATGGGACTTATATTACTTCTTTAGAAATCACAGGCGATACATCTAGCGTAAGTTGTGACGCATTCAGCGATTTGTGGAAATTAGAATCGGCTAAGTTACCTGATACAGTAGTTACTATTGGATACAGTGCATTCAATAATTGCAAACATTTAGAGAGTATAATGCTACCAGAGCGTTTAGAGGTAATCGAGCCTGGTGCCTTCGAATATTGCAATAGATTGAAAGAAATAACAATTCCATATATGGTAAGATCTCTACAGGCAAATATATTTGACGGTGCTTTGGAAAAAATTATTATTACAAACAAGAATTTAATATTTTCGGATAATTTCATTGTGCCAAATGAAAATCTCAAAATTTATGGACATCCTGATTCTACAGCAAGGACATTTGCGGAAAATAACCACATTACGTTTGTAAACCTGGAAGAGCATGAACACGATTGGGTAGAAACAGTAATAGCTACTGGCGATAACAAAGGAAGGTCTGTAGCTATTTGCTGTCAGTGTGGAGAAGTTAAGAAAAAATTGATTTCTGATAAAGATGTATGGCTGGAATATGAGATGGTAACCTATTTTTTTGGTCACGAGTTGAGACCAACCGTTTTATCCGATGATTTGAAAGAAAATGTGGACTTTACGGTTAGTTATTCTAATAATGTGAATCTGGGAACAGCCACTGTAACAATCACGGGGACTGGAATTTATACAGGAACGGTGATAAAGACATTCACTATTGAACCTATTGATATTTCTGACAAATATGCATATTTTAGTGAAGACATATATATTTATGATGGAACTGCAAAGACTCCGAAAGTAACGATTGATGGACTTGAAGAGAATATAGATTTTATCGTTGAGTAT
>CAZPZR010000020.1:13301-27306 GCA_964591105.1 uncultured Lachnospiraceae bacterium
TCCGAAAGTAACGATTGATGGACTTGAAGAGAATATAGATTTTATCGTTGAGTATGCAGATAATATCAGTGCAGGAACAGCAACTGTAACGATTACAGGAAAAGGTACTTATGCTGGAATTATAATAAAGCCGTTTTACATTGAACCTGTTGATATTTCTGACAAATCTGCCGATTTAAGCAGTGAAACATATACCTATGATGGAATCGCAAAGACTCCGACAGTTACCATTGCTGGCATTAAAGAGAATATAGATTTTACCGTTGAGTATGCAGATAATATCAGCGCAGGAACAGCAACCGTAACGATTAGAGGAAATGGTAATTATAAGGGAATGATCACAAAGACGTTTACCATCGAACCTGTTGATATTTCTGACAAATCTGCTGATTTAAGTGGTGAAACATATCCCTACGATGGAATCGCAAAGACTCCGTTAGTAACGATTGCTGGACTTGAAGAGGATACAGATTTTACCGTTGAGTATGAAGATAATATCGATGTAGGAACAGCCACCGTAACGATTAGAGGAAAAGATAATTATAGAGGAACCATAACCAAAACGTTCACTATTGAACCTATTGATATTTCTGACAAATATGCATATTTTAGTGAAGACATATATATTTATGATGGAACTGCAAAGACTCCGAAAGTAACGATTGATGGACTTGAAGAGAATATAGATTTTATCGTTGAGTATACAGATAATATCAACGTGGGAATAGCAACAGTAACGATTACAGGAAAAGGCAATTATACTGGAACCATAACAAAGACGTTTTACATCGGACACGCACCAGCACCAACACCGGTCGACATTTCTTACAAATTTGCCGATTTAAGCAGTGAAACATATACTTACGATGGAATCGCAAAGACTCCGCTAGTAACGATTGCTGGACTTGAAGAGAATACGGATTTCACCGTTGAGTATGCAAATAATATCAATGTGGGAACAGCAACCGTAACTATTACAGGTGTTGGATTTTATACAGGAACTATAACAAGGACATTCATTATTTCTGCATGCGAAATTGCTGGTAAATCTGTAAAGTTAAGCAGTGAAACATATACTTACGACGGAACAGAGAAAACTCCGAAAGTAACGATTGATGGACTTGAAGAGGGTAAAGATTTTACTGTTGAGTATACAGATAATATCGATGTAGGAACAGCCACCGTAACGATTACAGGAAAAGGTAATTATAGAGGAACCATAACCCGAATGTTCACTATTGAACCCGCTGCGACGATTGGTATTTCAGCAGGCTTCCATGGAAATGGTGGAGTCTTTACGGTCAAGCACAGTGATGACACAACAACAACGGATGAGTATATGATTGCTGTTGAAATTGGAGGAACGATGGCTGGAGAGGGCTACACTTTTGTAGGTGATCCGGTAATACGTGAGAACCCTGATCGGGCATTTCTTGGCTGGCTCCCATGCACGATGACGAAAGATTACAAAGAAGACGGTTCATTCGAGTATGTCAGAACGCCAGTGGAGGAAGCCACTGTCCTTACTACGCAAGAGATGTTAAACTACATAATCCCAGAGTGTGAAGCGTTTGTATTTTTAGCACAGTGGGAATGTGAAGAACATGATTTCAATGAATGGAATCTTAACACACCGGCGACAACATCATCATCTGGTGAGCGGACACGCAAGTGTACGGTATGCGGCAAGATTGAGAGACAAGAGATTGCACAAATCAGCAGTTCTGTGACCCTATCGAAAACAAGTTATACTTACACAGGAAGTGTATTGGAGCCAATCGTTATCGTTCAGGATGTGACTGGCAAAAAGCTGACTCTAAATACTGATTATACAGTGAAGTATAGCAGTAACGTGAATGTAGGGACGGCAAGTGTTAGTGTTACATTCAAGGGTGATTATGCAGGGGAATCCATCAAAACAACATTTAAGATCAATCCGGTTGAGGCCTCTAAATTGACGGCTGCCTTGTCGAAGACAACGTATACATATAATGGAAAGACCCAAACTCCATCAGTTTCTGTTAAGAATGGAAGCAAAAAAACACTGGTGAAGGATAAGGACTATACTATAAAATATGCGAGCGGAAGAAAGAATGTTGGCAAATATTCCGTGAAGATTACATATAAAGGTAACTACAGTGGAACGAAGACTTTGTATTATAAGATTAATCCAAAGACAACTTCTATCAAGAGCCTTACGAGTGCTTCCAAAGGGTTTAGCGTGAAGTGGGGTGCGGTATCCACTCAGACAACAGGATATCAGATACGTTACAGTAAATCTTCAGCGATGTCCGGTGCAAAAACAGTTACGGTGAGGACAAACAAAACGACAAGCATAAAAGTCAAGAATATGTCTGCTAAGAAGACGTATTATGTACAGGTTAGAACGTATAAGACAGTAAATGGTGTGAATTATTATTCGGGATGGAGTTCGAAAAAATCTGTTAAAACCAAATAGTGTGACGTGTGAGTCGAAAAATTACTGTTAAGCAGGTGGGTCTGTTATGATCCATCTGCTTTTCGTATTGTATGTGGACAGAAAGTTGAAGGTGATGACTTTATGTTTCAGTTGACGGATGAAGAATTAGATGGATAATTACATTGGAGTGAAAATGTTGGAAGCGGGTTACATAGTACAGAATACGGTGATTTTTACAAACAGTATCCTGAATGTAAAATCGAATTGAAACAAACGGGTAAAAATATCATGACAGAAAAGTTTCGATTTACGGAGACGATATGACTAACAGTATGATAGAATAGAAGTGTGTCGTGATAGTTTAGGAAAAGGGGAAAATTATGAAGTTGAAAAATATTTTGATCGTCGTGAAGGATATTGAAAAGTCCAAAAAGTTCTATCATGACTTGTTTGGTCTTGATACAATCCTTGACAATGATGGCAATATGATTTTAACAGAAGGACTTGTGCTTCAAGAAGAAAAGATTTGGAGCGAATTTCTAGGGAAAGAAATTCATCATCAAAACAATGCGTGTGAATTGTATTTCGAAGAACAAGAGATCGAAGCATTTGCTGAAAAGCTAGAAAAGTTGTATCCTGAGGTACAATATATTAATCGCCTGACGAATTGTAGTTGGGGACAAAAGTTCCTGCAATTTTATGATTTAGATGGCAATTTGATCGAAGTAAGAACTCCATTATAATAATCTTTTATTAAAAACACCGCAGCTTAGTGAAAGGACTAAGCTACGGTGCTTTTTTGTGAAATTGCACGAGGAAATGCAATAAATTTTATAAAGATTTCTTAGACTTAACGGTGGACCATGAACCATAATATTTCTGTCCGTTGACATACTTGTATGAGCGAACTCTCACATAATAAGTCTTATTGCTTGTGAGATTGTAAATGTACCAGGAATCAGAGGTCACATTTGCTTCAGAATATTGACTGAAGGATTTGGATGTACTGACCTGTACATGATAACCATTTGCTTGTGCATCATAAGTATGTGTACAGTAAATATAACCGATTTGGTTGCGTGTACTAAGTTCCAGAATTACCTGTTTTTTTGGAATTACCTTAAAAGTCTTGGTACTCTTATAATTTGCATATTTTCCTTTTCCGGTCACAGTTATAGTTGCAGTACCGATATTCTTATTATTCTTATAAGAAACGCTGTAATATTTACTGGAAAGTTTTGTTTTTCCAGAGTATACACTGACGGATGGTTTAATGGATTTTCCGGTATAACCGTAAGAGCTATATTTTGTTGTCACCTTTGTAAACTTTTTCGGGTTGATCTTAAAGGTCTTCTTGGTGACATAATTTGCATATTTTCCTTTTCCAGTTACAGTAACAGTTGCGGTACCTACATTTTTATTGTTCTTATAAGAAACGCTGTAATATTTACTGGAAAGTTTAGTAGAGCCATTATAAACGGAGACGGTAGGCTTCAAATATTTTCCGGTATAAGTATGACTGCTGTAAGACAGCGATACTTTTGTAAAGCCTTTCTTTTCAATTTTAAATGTGCTGCTCATTGTACCGCTATAAATTCCTTGGAAAGTAACAGTAACAGTTGCGGTGCCAATATTCGTGTTATTTTTATAAGAAACCTTGTAATAAGAAGAACTAATCGTGTTTCCATTTCTATCCGTTACAGTCACAGAAGGTTTCTTTGCGCTTCCAGTATATGAGGTCTTTGTGTAAGAAAGCGTTAATTTCTGTGGCATATAGACGGTTGATGTAGAAGCAGCAGCACCACAAGTTTGACAGATTTGCTTGACGATTCCATCGTTTTTTAAAGTGGCTGGTGTTACCTGTTCCTGATAATTATGGGCTTCCCACTTAGCATATAACACGAGATTCTTTGCAGTACTTCCAGACACAGAAGAGATTTTCTGTGTCATTGTAGAATCGGTATACCATCCAACAAAATGATATCCGGAGCGTTCTGGAGTTGGCAATGTGAAACTTTTGCTTTCGCTTGTATATTCAGAAGGGTAGGTGCCAACTTTTGTACCACCATTTAAGTTATATTTGATTGTATATTTTTTTATAGAGGAATTCTTTGTAAATCCTTTTAAGCAAATATTTCCGTATGAAGTACCATAGCGTTCATAAAAGTCATACCAAGTGGAGCCGTTAGAATAAAAGCTCTGGCCCTTTTTAGCAGAAGCTGTAGTAGTTACTTCATTATTGAAAATTTTTCCACTAGTTTCCACATCAAAAATAGCGGAATTCGAAAGTGAAGTAACCACAATAGAGTAAGTTTCACCAGGAGCTAAAATGACAGGTACTGCTAAACGAATGGTATGGATTCCTTTATAATCTGTCATGTAGTAAGCCGTCGCTTCGGAATGTAGCTGCCCACTTTCAGGATTGCTGGAATCAGTGAGTCCAGTGTAAACTTCAACCATCAATGTTGTCCCATAGTCATAGCTGAAAGGAATCATAACTGCATTTAAAGCTTCAGAATTGGCATTGTAAGGATTACGTGCAGTAAATACGTTTGCAATTTTTTTTGTAGTGATACCAGAATGAGTTACACATCCATCGTATTGGTAAATGGTGTCATAGTGATAGTCAGATACACGGACATTGTTACCAGTAGCAAAGTCAAGCATATAGGCTGCACTTGCTAAAGATGCATCTTCATAGGACATCCAAAAATAACTTTTTTCGGAACTACCAGTAGTGGTAGTCCAACTGTTTCTTATGAGCCATGCCCCATTTTTACTAGGTTTATAGCTACATCCAGACCATCGACTTGCAGGAAATGTGTCATCCCATCCGACAATTGCGATAGCATGATTTGCAGTTTTTGCATATGGGCAATAGTATAAGGCATGGCCATTAGCTGTGTTATAATAACTACTATCATGCATATAAGAAGCTGCAACAGCCCCATGATCTATGATCGCCTGTTTCACAGAATTAGGATCTGACTTGATATCTAAGATTCGTGAGTTCTCCAGGCGTACCATATTGTTCCAAGTATTCCAATTTTGTCCACTAGGTACTCCATTTTGAAGAACGGATGCAGCATTTTTATATGGGATGTTATCTTCATGGGTAAGACCACGCCAATTTGCCAGAACAAACTGGGCATAATAGACGTTGCTGCCAAAATTCAGATAATCTGTTTTGCTGTTAAGGCTGATTCCGTCACCACTGAGGTTTCCTAAAAGGTCATTTCCAGAGTGGTACATGTTGTAAGCAAGTTGCAATTCACTGAAGTCTGTAACTTCGCCGTTTGCAAATGTTCCTTCTGTAATCAGGTCAAATTCTGCACAAGCTACTGAAGCGAAAGCCCAACAAGTACCATAAGGATTTTGGTTACGAGTAGCTGGGTAAGCAGACTTGACGTATGAATAATTGTGATAAGAAGATGGCAGAGAGGAATAAGTACTAGATTTCATAACAGATTCTGTCTCTGGATATGGATCGTTATCTATCGGAAGGGAGATATATCCCGTTTCATCATCACGTACATAAGAATCGTCAAATTCTACAAATTCAACTTGAGAATCGTCTTTGGCCTCGGCCTGTAATGTGAAATGAGAAAGCGTACTTGGGAATATCATACTCAAGACCAACAGATGGGTAAGCAATTTTTTCGTTTTCATAAGTTTCCTCCTTATAAATATGCCTATATTTTACCATAAATGTGGGGTGACAACAATTTAAAAATAATCGTTAGACAACATTTGGGGCGAAAAAAAGGAGCTCAGTGATATGTGAGCTCCCTACAGTTACATTATTTATTTCCAATAGTCCAAATCCTGTTCAATACCGATATCTGCAGCAATAAATTCAGGATTCTTTCCTTCTTTTTTCTGCTTGCAGTAATCATCTAAACAATCTAAGGCAGGCTTCATTAAAATGAGGATTACTGGAACATTCACAATTACCATGAATCCCTGTGTCATATCCGCCAAATTCCATACGGTACTTGCGTTTGCAATTGCTCCTACGAATACAAGAGCTGTTGATAAAATACGGAAAATGTATAATCCAGTCTTACTGATATCTTTGTTTAAGATAAAGCGTAAGCAACCTTCGCAATAAGAATAGTTACCAATCAGTGTTGTAAATGCAAACAGTGACATTGCAACACAGAGGAAAATTGGACCGAAACTACCAAGGGTTGCCTGCATAGAGGATTGAACATAAGTTGCACCCCTCATTGTAGAGTCAAAAGCAACACCAGAAGATAAGCACATAAATGCAGTTGCGGTACAAATCAATAAGGTGTCGATAAATACAGACAACATCTGTACAAGTCCCTGTTTTGCAGGGTGTGAAATGTCTGCAGTTGCAGCAGCATTTGGTGCAGAACCCATACCAGCTTCGTTGGAATAGAGTCCTCGTTTGATGCCGTTCATCATACAAGAACCAGCAAAACCTCCGAAAATCGCTTTGAAATCAAATGCACTCTGGAAGATCATGCTGAACATAGCAGGGATCTGTTTTGCGTTCAAAAGCAATATAATGATTGCGACAAGTACGTACAAAGATCCCATAACTGGAACCATAACACCAGTAACTTTAACTAATCTCTTTGCACCACCGATGACAATGGCTCCATATAAGGCAGTTAAAATAATTCCAATGACAACAGCGGTTGTACGGCTGTAAAAATTGAATGTTGAAAATGTATCCTGCAGATTATAGGCAGCTAACATATTGTAACCAACAGCGTAGGTTAAGATAATAAGTGCTGAAAAGATTACACCTAACCATCTCTTATTTAATGCATCGCGCATATAGTAAGCAGGGCCACCATAACTTGTCCCATCTTTGTCTCTTTTCTTATAAATCTGAGCCAAAGTAGATTCAACGAATGCAGATGCACCACCGATAATTGCAGTAACCCACATCCAAAATACTGCACCAGCACCACCAGCACAAATTGCTGTAGCAACACCGATGATATTACCGGTTCCGACACGAGATGCAGTAGAGACCATCAAAGCTCCAAAAGAAGAAATTCCGTTCTCTGTCTTTGGTTTTTCCATGACGACTTTGAAAGTTTCTGTAAATAAACGAATCTGAATAAATCTAGTTCGAATTGTTAAAACAATTCCACCGATCAGCAAAATCAATGGTACACACCATGGCTGATAGAGGACATTGCTTACAACTGTAATAATGTTGTTGAATAATTCCATTGGCTTCTCTCTCCTAATCCTTAAGTCTAAAATGTAAATGAAAGTAATATAAACAAAATATTCATTTAACAAGAGATATTATGCTATATTGCACGAGGAAATGCAAGAAAAAATATTCTGTTATTCAAAATTAAATATAAAAATACACGTTGCGTAATTTTGTGAAATGTGCTACAATTATAACACAATGTGTAAGCGGAGGCAATGAGAAATGGAATGTAGTGAAAAAATTAAAGAACTAAGAGAAAGCACAGGGATGAATCGTAGAGAGTTCTGCGAGTATTTTGACATCCCATATCGAACAGTTACAGAATGGGAAAGAGATAACCGTCACGCACCTGCATACGTGTTGCGTTTGCTGGAATATTATATTCGGATGGAGAATTTGACAAAGGATAAGGTAGAAAAGAGGGAAAAAGTATGGAAAGAGCTATAACAACTTCGGGAGCGATGACGTTACATTCCGTGCGTTTGCATCGAGGGGAAGACTTGTTAAGATCAATCAAGGAACTTGCACGTCAGAAACAGATTAAAGCAGGAGTAGTTCTATCAGCAGTAGGATGTGTAGAACAGGCAAGACTTCGAGATGCCAGTGGTGTTACGATTCAAGAAGTAAAGGAACATTGTGAGATTATAAGTTTGAATGGAACAGTGAGTGCTGCACGATGCCATTTACATCTTGCACTGTCAAAGGAAGACTTGTCGACAATTGGTGGGCACATGAAAGAGGGCTGTATCATTAATACAACTTGTGAACTTGTAATCGCGGAATTACCAGGCCAGAAGATTGGTGTCGAATTCGATGAAGAGACTGGATATGATGAACTAATCTTTCAAGCAGAATGATTATCGCGTGTTGATATTAATACGAATTCATACTATACTTTGGCGAGTCTGATTTTGTACTTAGAAGTGCATGGTGCAAAAGAATTACCGAGATATTATACATAAAATCAACTGTTTGCCGACTGATCTGGAGGGGTTATATCATCAGGCGGCAAGAAAACTTGGCGTTGCAGACAGCATGTCTCAAGTGGCAGCAGTAGTGTTATTACCAATCGTATTTGGAATTCAGGGGGGTGGATATCAATTGTTGTGGCAGAACTAATGGCTGTGATATTCAGTACTTGTTTCTTAGTAATAAAGAGAAAAAAATATCAGTACTTTTAAAAATAAGAAAATTTCACTTTTTTATTGTAAAGCGGTGTAGTATAATGTGCAAAACAGCGCTTTGAGGAGGTACAAGATGGATATGAATATTGTATGTTTGGATTTGGAAGGTGTGTTAGTACCAGAGATATGGGTTGCATTTGCAGAAAAAACTCAGATTCCGGAACTAAAGAGAACAACGAGAGACGAGCCAGATTATGATAAGTTAATGGAGTGGAGACTTTCCATTTTGCGAGAACATGGTCTTGGATTAAAAGAAATTCAAGAAACGATTGCGCAAATTGATCCGATTCCAGGGGCGAAGAAGTTCTTAGATGAACTTCGGAAAATCACACAGGTGATTATCGTTAGTGATACCTTTACAGAGTTTGCAGCACCATTGATGGAAAAATTAGGATGGCCAACGATTTTCTGTAATTCGCTGGAAGTAGCAGAAGATGGTGCAATTACAGGATACAACATGCGAGTAGAACAATCTAAATATACAACGGTAAAGGGATTACAGTCTATCGGCTTTGAGACAATTGCAAGTGGGGACAGCCACAATGACTTAGGAATGATCAAAGAGAGTAAGGCTGGTTTCTTGTTTAAAAGTACAGAGCAGATAAAAAAAGAAAATCCGGATATTCCAGCTTATGAAACATACGATGAATTGCTTCGGGCAATAAAAAATGTATTATAGTTGAAACTGAGAATGAAATTGACGAAATAGTGCAAGAATGTCGCAAATCCGTGGCATCCTCTCATTGACAAGTACTGTTTATACTGGTATAGTTAAATATAGTACGTGGTTTTGAAAACTAGATTATAAATTATTGAGTACAAAATAGTGCCGTGGGAGGAAAATACAAATGAAGAGGAAGATTGTCGCAGATTCAAGTGCGAATTTATTAACACTGGATGGAGTAGACTTTTCTTCAGCACCGCTGGTGATTCGAACAGATGAAAGAGAATTTGTGGACGATGCAAACTTAGATGTTGGAGAAATGGCAGATTATTTAAAATCATATAAAGGAAAATCAGGGACAGCGTGTCCAGGTGTTGGGGATTATTTGGAAGCATTTGGCGATTACGATGAAATTTATGTGATTACTATTTATGGTGTTCTCTCAGGAAGTTACAATGCAGCAGTGCTTGCAAAAAACCAGTATGAAGAAGAACATCCTGGAAGAAAAGTGTATGTATTAGATTCGCGCGGAACAGGTCCAGAAATGAAATTACACATTGACAAGATGCGTAAGTTGATTCAGGAAGGTGCAGAATTTGAAGTGATTGCACAGGAACTGGAAGAGTATCGTGGACAGAAAACAGCTATTTTATTTTGTTTAGAGTCTATTAGTAACCTCGCAAACAATGGCCGTGTAAATCCAGCAGTTGCTAAGATTGCAAATATGCTTGGTATTCGCATTGTTGGTGGAACTGACGAAGAAGGAATCAGCCTGATTGACAAAGTGCGTGGTGAGAAAAAAGCAATTGCAACAGTTTTTCGTAATATGAAAGAAAAAGGTTACCAAGGCGGAAGAGTTAACATCGATCATGTGTTGAACGAAAAGGCGGCCAACATTTTGAAGACAATAATCCTTGCGGAATATCCTGACGCTGAAGTTCAGATTGCAGAGACAAGAGGATTGTGTTCATTCTATGCAGAAAAAGATGGACTTATCATAGGATTTGAAAGAGAATTATAGAAGAATATATAGGAAAGCCAGCTGTTGGGAGTAACAGCTGGCTTTTCATAATTAGAGATTTAATACATCTTTGATTGTGTAAAATCCTGGACCTTTATCTGCGAGATAAGCTGCGCAGTCACAAGCACCACGTGCAAAACACTCCCAGTTGTAGGAATGATGAGTAATTTCCAAACGTTCGCCCATACCACCAAAGTATACAGTATGGCTGCTAGGAATATTACCTGCACGCAAAGAATGGTATCCAATGGTACCATTTTCACGAGGGCCGTTTTCACGACGACCTTGACGCGCAATGTCTGTAAATTCTTTGCCAAGTGCGTGAGCAATCGTTTCACCCATTTCTTTTGAAGTTCCACTTGGAGTGTCCTTTTTCCACTGATCGTGCATTTCCAGAATTTCAATATCCAAGTCATTTCCGGCAGTTTTGGCAACAAGTTCCAAAAGCTTATTCATAATATTGACAAGTTTTGAAGTGTTGGCAGCATAGAGCATAGGAATGGTAGATGCCGCATCATAAAAGCGCTGCATCTCTTCCGTAGAAAAGCCGGTAGCACCATTTACAAGAGCCTTCTTATGGGCAATTGCGAGATCTAATACCTTCATGCCAGTTTCTTTGGTGGAAAAATCAATGATTACATCGCAGTCATCGATGACAGATTCCAGATCATCTACAACAGGAACCCCAAGTTCTCGGCCAACCATAGCAACAGTTCCAAGATCCTTTCCAATATAATCGCGTCCTTTTGGTCCGACACCAGCGATCAGTTCCATATCTTCGCGGGAAGCAGCAACCTGCGTAATCAATTTTCCCATTTTCCCTCTTGGTCCGATAACAATAACTTTCATACATAACTCCTTTCCTAAGTAGGATTTTGACGATATTTCTAAAGATATTTTAGCATAGATATAAGAAAACGAAAATAAAAATAATGCTTGTAATCGGTGGTACCCTTGGGTAGAATAAAAATAACAAATAACTGCGTAAAAACAGGAGGATATTATAATGAATGGTGAATACGAAATGATTACATTGGATTTTGAAGATGGCGCAACTGTTGAGTGCGAAGCAATGGGAATCTTCGAAGTAGAAGGAAAAGAATATATCGCATTCCTTCCAGTAGAAGAGGGCGAAGGTGTAGAAGAAGGAGATGTATACCTTTACCGTTACAAAGAAGTGAGTGAAGAAGAATTCGAGATTGAAGACATCGAAAGCGAAGAAGAATTCGAAAAAGTTGCAGCAGAATTCGACAAAATCATGAACGAAGAAGAGACAGAAGAATAAAACGTCTATTTGCGTGAAAAGTGGGCATACTATCCAAAAAGATAAGGAGGTAAGCTCATGAAGGCAAAAGTAGAAGAAGGCTGTATTTCGTGCGGTGCATGCGTGGCAACATGCCCAGAAGTATTTCGCTTCAATGACGATGGTGTTGCAGAAGCATACGCAGAGGTTGGACGCGCTGTCGAGAAAGATGCATTAGATGCACGAGATGGATGCCCAGTATCCGTAATCAATATTGAAGAATAACAAAAGAGAAAATTTCGCATATACTATAAGAAAATGGTGTGTGCGAAATTTTTTTATTTCTTGGGTACACCACATTTTTCAATTTAGGACGTAGCCTTTTTGCAAAAGGCTACGTCCTAAATTGAACGGGAGGAACCATGCGTTTTTGTGAATTCCAGCAAAAAGAGGTTATTAACACCTGCGATTGTAAAAAATTAGGTTATGTAGTCGACTTGGTTTTTGACGAGTGTTCTGGCTGCATTGAAGCTATCATTGTTCCTAAAGCATCGAAGTTTTGTGGCTTTTTTAGTGATGGCTCTGAACTTGTGATTCCATTCAAATGCATCAAGAAAATCGGACCGGATATTATCCTGGTAGAAATACAAGAGAAATCGTGATTTGCAGTTTGACTTATGCTTTTTAGAAAGATATACTATAGTATATATGTAATTTACTAAGGAAAGGACTCGAAAAATATGAAATGTCCATATTGCAACAATCCAGATACACGAGTAATTGATTCTAGACCGGCGGAAGATGGGACTTCCATCCGTAGACGTCGTTCTTGTGATGTGTGTCAAAAGCGATTTACAACATATGAAAAAGTAGAGACGATTCCTCTTATTATTATTAAGAAAGATAATAATCGTGAACAGTATCATCGAGGAAAGATTGAAAATGGTATTTTGAGAGCGTGTTACAAGCGCCCAGTTTCGGCAGAAGATATTCAGAAAACGATTGATTCTATAGAGACAAAGATTTTTAGTTTAGAAGAGAAAGAAATCCCAAGCAGTCGTATCGGTGAGCTTGTTATGGATGCATTGAAGGAGCTTGACGAAGTGGCTTATGTGAGATTTGCGTCCGTTTATCGAGAGTTCAAGGATGTAAATACATTTATGGATGAACTAAAAAAGATACTAAAATAGATTGGGTGAGAACATAGATGAGAACATATAAGTTAACGATTTCTTATGATGGAAGTAGATATCAGGGATGGCAGCGCCAGGCGACTACAGATAATACGATTCAGTTTGTGTTGGAGTACAGCATTGGAAAATTGGTTGGCTATCGTGTGCAGGTGGATGGTTCTGGTCGTACAGATGCAGGTGTGCATGCACGTGGACAGGTGGCAAGTGTGAAGCTTTCTAAACTGTATGATGTAGAAGAATTCCGCGCAGCTTTGAACCGTTATCTTCCAGAAGATATTCGCATTTTGAAAGTCGAACTTGTGAAAAATGGTTTTCATGCGCGAAAGAGTTGCAAAGGCAAGAAGTATGAATATTACATCGATTGCCGCGAAAAGCCAGATGTATTTTCTAGAAGATACTGTTATCATTATCCGGAAAAATTGGATATTGAGGCAATGCGCGCAGCAGTTCCATATTTAGTTGGACTGAAGAATTTTACAAGTTTTACAGATGACAAAGAATGTGCAGATCCAGTAAAGCGCATTATGAATATTAAGATTGTGAGCAATGGGGAGAAAGTGCGAATCACTTACTACGGTTCCGGTTTTGCTTACCATATGGTACGTATTCTGACAGGAACACTGTTGGAAATAGGAACTGGCAAGCGTGATGCGGCGAAACTTCCGGTAGTCATTGCAGCAGAAGACAGAAGCCTTGCAGGATTTTTAGCACCGGCGAGAGGACTCTTCTTACGAAAGGTATATTATTAGGGAAAGACGAATGAAATTTATATCATGGAATGTAAACGGAATCCGAGCATGTGTGCAGAAAGGATTCCTGGATTTTTTTAATGAAATTGATGCAGATATTTTTTGCATTCAGGAATCAAAGATGCAGGAAGGGCAGCTTGAACTGGAACTTCCAGGTTATTATCAGTATTGGAATTACGCAGTGAAAAAAGGATATTCCGGAACTGCAATATTTACAAAGAAAGAGCCGATTTCTGTTGTAAATGGAATTGGTATTGAGGAGCACGACCAGGAAGGGCGTGTAATCACTTTGGAATTTGAAAATTATTATTTTGTGACAGTGTATACAC
>CAZPZR010000021.1:0-27041 GCA_964591105.1 uncultured Lachnospiraceae bacterium
AGCTAGCAGACTTCACGCTCGTCGTCAGATGCTTAAAGTTCTTTACCCAGTGAAAGAAGTTCCAACTGCAGCAGCTGGAAAGAAGAAAAACACAAAAGAAGTTGATCTCGTTGCTAAATTATTCGACGAAATCGCTCCAAAATACGAAAACCGCAACGGTGGTTACACAAGAATCATCAAAATTGGTCAGCGTAAAGGTGACGCTGCTATGGAAGTTATTATCGAACTTGTATAGTGACAATTTTATAAAAAGTTTTCAACGCACTCTGAATTTTCAGGGTGCGTTTTTTTACATTGTTATGCGTCTTTCAGGTATTAGGAAATCATGTTAAGAATCTGACTATTCTGTTAAATTATCTACTTATGACGAAAAGCTTACAAAAAAAGAAAAAGATGATATAATATTTTAAAATATACTGCTAAAATTGATAAGAAAATGAGGTGTAACAATGAGTAGACTTGAACTTGCTTCGCCAAAGAAAGCCAAAATTGTTATGGAAGGTTTATACAAAGATTTAGAGCGAAGAATTGAATCTAGCCCTCCGGGACTGTGTCCAGTAGATATGGCGCGTGCATTTTTGGAATTGTGTCATGCACAGACATGTGGAAAATGTGTTCCTTGCCGTATTGGTTTAGGACAGCTGAACCATTTTATCAAGGATGTGCTTGATGGAAATGCTACAATGGAAACTTTGGATATCATGGAAGATACAGCATTATCTATTATGGAGTCTGCGGACTGTGCGATTGGATATGAAGCTGCGAACATGGTTTACAAGGGATTAATCGGTTATCGTGACGATTATATTGAGCATATTCAGAATGGACGTTGTACTTGTACATACAACCAGCCAGTGCCATGTGTTGCGTTATGTCCAGCACATGTAGATATTCCAGGATATGTGGCATTAGTTGGCGAAGGTCGTTATGCAGATGCGATTCGACTCATTCGTAAGGATAATCCATTCCCAACAACGTGTGGATTTATTTGCGAACATCCATGTGAAGCTAGATGCCGAAGAAATATGATTGACGATTCTATTAATATTCGTGGATTAAAGCGTGTGGCTGCTGATTTTGCAGGTGAAGTGGATCCACCGAAGTGCGCACCTAGCACAGGAAAGAAGATAGCGGTTCTTGGTGGTGGACCTGGTGGATTGAGTGCTGCATACTATTTACAGCTTATGGGACATCAGACGACAGTGTTTGAGATGCTTCCAAAATTAGGCGGTATGCTTCGCTATGGTATTCCAAACTATCGTTTACCAAAAGAACGTCTGGAAGACGATATTAATGCTATTTTAAAGACTGGTGTAGAAGTAAAATATGGTCTGAAGATTGGACAGGATATTACAATTCAAGAACTGAGAGAAGAGTATGATGCTGTTCTCATCACCATTGGTGCCAGCACAGATAAGAAACTTGGTCTGGAAGGAGAAGACGCAGAAGGTGTAATGTCTGCGGTACAGTTCCTTCGTAATGTTGGAAAAAATCAGATCATGGATTTGACAGGAAAAGAAGTTGCAGTTATCGGTGGCGGTAACGTGTCTATGGATGCGGTACGTACAGCGAAGAGACTTGGAGCAAAGAAAGTAAGCATTGTATATAGACGAAGAGTTGCAGATATGACAGCTCTTCCAAATGAAATTGAAGGTGCTGTTGCTGAGGGCATCGAACTTCAGACATTAAAAGCACCAGCAGCTCTCGACGTGGATGACAACAACCATATTAGAGGTATTTATGTGACTCCACAGATGATTAGTGCAATCAAAGATGGACGTGCAAGTGTGAAAGCAACTGGAGAGGAAAATATTTACATACCATGCGATGTACTTGTAGTTGCGATTGGACAGAATATCGAGACAGCTCACTTCGAACAGGCAGGTATTCCAGTTGCACGCGGTAAGATTATGGCAAATAGTTCTGGTACATTTGAAAATATGCCAGGCGTATTTTCCGGTGGAGACTGCGCAAGTGGTCCAGCATCTGTAATCAAAGCGATTGCAGCCGCAAAAGTAGTTGCAGCAAACATTGATGAATATCTTGGATATCATCATGAGATTTCTTGTGATGTAGAGATTCCAGCAGCAAATCTGGATGATCGTACACCATGTGGAAGAGTAGAACTTACAGAGCGAGAAGCTTGTGAACGAGTAAAAGACTTTAACGGTTGTGAAAACTGTATGACAGAGAAGGAAGCAAAACAGGAAGCTTCCAGATGTTTAAGATGTGACCACTTTGGTTACGGAATATTCAAAGGAGGCAGAGAGACATTATGGTAAATCTTATTATTGATGGAAAGAAAATATCCGTAAAAGAAAATACCACAATCATGGAGGCTGCCGCACAGAATGATATCCATATTCCAAAGTTGTGTTATTTGAAGGGAATCAATGAAATCGCAGCCTGTCGTGTGTGTGTAGTAGAACTAGAAGGAAAGGATAAATTGATTACGTCTTGTAACAATGTCTGTACAGAGGGCATGGTAATTCACACCAACAGTCCAAAGGTTCGTAGACATCGTAAGACAACAGTAGAGCTCATCCTTTCTCAGCATGATTGCAAGTGTGTAACATGTTTCCGTAATGGAAATTGTTCACTGCAGACAATCGCGAAGGATCTGAATATCTTAAAAGTGCCATTTAAGATGGAACCAGAGCGTAGACCATGGAACATGAAGTTCCCATTACTCCGTGATTCTTCCAAGTGTATCAAATGTATGCGCTGTGTACAGATTTGTGAAAAGGTACAGACACTTGGGGTATGGGATCTGGAAGGAACTGGATCTAGAACTACGATTGACGTAGGAATGCATCGCAAGATTAAAGATGTAAACTGTGCATTGTGTGGACAATGTATCACACACTGTCCAGTTGGTGCGTTGGGAACACGCGACGATACTGGTGAAGTATGGGATGCAATCGATGATCCAGATAAGATTGTAGTTGCTCAGGTAGCACCTGCAGTTCGTGCAGCATGGGGCGAAGACCTTGGCCTGAAGAGAGAAGAAGCTACGATTGGTAAAATCTTTGATGCATTAAAGAGAATGGGTGTCGACTATGTATTTGACACAACTTTTACTGCAGACTTGACCATTATGGAAGAAGGAACAGAGTTCATTCATAGATTTACGAATGGAGAATTAAAAGAACGACCAATGTTTACTTCTTGCTGTCCAGGATGGATTCGTTTCATTAAAACAGAATATCCACATTTGGTAAAACAGTTATCTACTGCAAAATCACCACAGCAGATGTTTGGTGCAACGATGAAAACATATTTTGCTGAGAAATTAGGTGTTTCTCCAGAGAAGATTCATACCGTTTCTGTTATGCCTTGTGTCGCTAAAAAAGGCGAAAAAGAGATGGAATTATTCTACGGAGAATATGCAGGTCATGATGTAGATACAGTTATTACAACACGTGAACTTGTACAGATGATTCGAAGCGCACATATTGCACCAGATGCACTGGTGGATATTGAACCAGATACACCAATGCAGGATGGCTCTGGGGCAGGTGTAATCTTCGGTGCTACTGGTGGAGTTATGGAAGCAGCACTTCGAAGTGCATACTATTTGTTAAAGAATGAAAACCCTCCAGTGGATGCATTTAAGGCTGTTCGAAGTACAGAATTCAATGGAAATGAAGGCGTACAGGAAGCGGTATTTAAAATTGATGACATTGAAGTAAGAACAGCAGCTGTCAGTGGACTTGGAAATACCAGAAGATTAATCGATAAGATTGAGCGTGGCGAAGTACATTATGACTTTGTAGAAGTTATGGCATGTCCTGGTGGATGCGTAGGCGGTGGCGGTCAGCCAATCCATGATGGTGTAGAACTTGCATTTGAGCGTGGCAAAAACTTGTATGATTTAGACCAGAATGCAACTCTGAGATTCTCTCATGAGAATCGCGATGTGATTCGTATGTATGAAGAATACTTTGAAAAACCAGGTTCTCACAAGGCTCATATGTTGTTACATACAGAACATTCTCCAAAGGAAGTTAATTACGGAAAAGGATTCTAAGAGAATCTGCAAAACGGAATATCATAAGGAGTAAGTCAAAAGACTTGCTCCTTTTTTAAATCTGATGTATGATATTCATGGATTAAAATTACTAATGAGTAAGGTATGATTATTTAGAACAGATTATAGGAGGAAACGCATGGATTACGCAAAAGTATCATTGGAAAAACATTATGACTGGAAAGGAAAGATCGAAGTAATCTGTCGCGCACCATTGGAAGATAAGGATGATTTATCTTTGGCATATACACCTGGTGTTGCTACACCTTGCCTTGAAATTCAGAAAGATATAAATAAAAGTTACGAATTAACAAGACGTGCGAATTTAGTAGCTGTAGTTACAGACGGAACTGCAGTACTTGGACTTGGCGATATTGGACCAGAAGCTGGTATGCCAGTTATGGAAGGAAAATGCGCATTATTCAAAGCATTTGGAGATGTAGATGCAATTCCATTATGTGTCCGTACGAAAAATGTAGATGAGATTGTTCAGACAATCAGCCTCTTAGCTGGAAGCTTTGGTGGAGTAAACTTGGAAGATATTGCAGCACCAAGATGTTTTGAAATTGAAAAGAAATTAAAAGAATGCTGTGATATTCCAATTTTCCATGATGACCAGCACGGAACAGCAGTTGTAGTATTGGCAGCGCTTATGAACGCATTAAAATTGACTGGTAAAAAGATGGAAGAGCTTCGTGTAGTAACAAGCGGAGCCGGAGCAGCAGGAATTGCAATTATCAAATTATTGTTGGCAAATGGTTTGAAAGACGTAGTTCTTTGTGATAGACAGGGTGCTATTTACAAAGGTAGAGAAAATCTGAATGCAATCAAAGAAGAAATGGCTGAAATTACAAACGTAGAGTGCAGAAAAGGAACTCTGGAAGAAGTAATCAAAGGTGCGGACGTATTTATCGGTGTATCTGCTCCAGGATGCTTGACAGAGGAAATGGTGAAGAGCATGGCACCAAATCCAATTCTCTTCCCAATGGCAAATCCTACACCGGAAATTATGCCGGATCTTGCGAAAAAAGCGGGAGCAGCAATTATCGGTACAGGAAGAAGCGATTTCCCAAATCAGATTAACAACGTACTTGCATTCCCTGGAATTTTCAGAGGTGCGTTAGATGTAAGAGCAAGTGATATCAATGAAGAAATGAAGATTGCAGCAGCAAAAGCGATTGCGGATTTTGTTTCTGAAGATGAACTGAATGCGGATTACATTATTCCAAGTGCACTGAATAAGGATGTAGCACAGGCAGTAGCAAAAGCAGTAGCACAGGCAGCAAAAGATTCTGGAGTTGCTCGTATTTAATAAGAATTAGTAAATGGAAGTGGAAGACGAGGGAAAGTCTTCCACTTTTTTCTTGACATAGCATTTTCGAAGTGCTATATTATTTTTAAAGATAAACTTCAATACTTTAAAGCGTAACGCTTTAAAGTGGATGAGAGAAAGGGAAGGATAGAAAACTATGGGTATCAAGGTAGCAATGTTAGTGATATTCTTTGCAATCATGGTTGCAGTAGGAATTCACACAAGGAAGACGACAACAAGTGTAGATGGTTTTGTATTAGGAGGACGTTCTGTAGGGCCATGGCTCACAGCATTTGCTTATGGTACTTCATATTTTTCAGCAGTAGTATTTGTAGGATATGCAGGACAGTTCGGATGGAAGTACGGGTTAGCATCCACATGGATCGGACTTGGGAATGCATTTATTGGAAGTTTACTTGCATGGGTAATTCTTGGAAGACGTACGAAGGTTATGACACAGCATTTGAATTCTAAGACAATGCCAGATTTCTTCGGTTCACGTTTTGAAAGCAAGTCTATGAAGATTGTTGCATCCGCAATTGTGTTCATATTCTTAGTGCCATATACAGCATCTGTATACAATGGATTATCTCGATTGTTTGGAATGGCATTTGATATTCCTTACACTGTATGTGTAATTGTCATGGCGGCATTTACGGCGGTATACGTAATCTTAGGCGGATACATGGCAACAGCGATTAACGATTTTATTCAGGGAATTATCATGTTATTTGGAATTTGTGTTGTGATTGCAGCAGTTTTGAATGGACAGGGTGGCTTTATTGAAGCAGTGAAGACAATGGCAGAGATTCCAAGCGATGTACCAGTAACGATGGGACAACAGGGAGCTTTTACTTCATTTTTTGGACCAGACCCAATCAATTTACTTGGAGTAGTAATTCTTACATCTCTTGGTACTTGGGGACTTCCACAGATGGTTGGAAAATTCTACGCGATCAAAGATGAGAAATCTATTTACACAGGAACAATTGTTTCTACAGCATTTGCAGTGATCATTTCTGGAGGATGTTACTTCCTGGGTGGATTTGGAAGACTCTTTGACAATGCAGCGATTTACGCAGAAGATGGAAGTGTTGTATTCGATAGTATTGTTCCATATATGCTTTCCACATTGCCAGACATTTTAATTGGAATCGTAGTAGTATTGGTACTGTCAGCATCTATGTCAACACTCGCATCACTGGTACTTACTTCTAGTTCCACATTGACCTTAGACTTCTTAAAAGACAACGTAATCAAAGATATGAGTGAAAAGAAACAAGTTCGTACAATGCAGGTATTGGTAGTATTTTTCATTACTTTATCCGTTGTAATTGCATTAGACCCACCAACCTTTATTGCGCAGCTCATGGGAATTTCCTGGGGCGCACTTGCAGGAGCATTCTTAGCACCATTCTTATACGGGTTATACTGGAAAAAGGTAACGAGAGCAGCTGTTTGGGTAAGTTTTGCAAGTGGTGTAGGAATTACCGTATCAAATATGTTTTTGAAATATATCGCATCTCCAATTAATGCAGGTGCAGTAGCAATGGTAGCAGGGCTGATTCTTGTACCGATTGTTAGCCTAGTGACTCCAAAGATGGAGAAAGAAAAAGTGGATGAAATCTTCTCTTGTTACGAAGAAAAAGTTTCCATTCCAAAGAAAAAATCATTAGAAGTATCCTAAAAAAAATGGGGACATCGTTTAGAACGGTGTCCCCTTAATATTTGATTTACCAGAAAACATTTCCTCCGACATTCACACCGTAATGACCGGTCCATGCGGCATGGAAGAAATAACAATTCTTTACTTTGCTGTGGCGTTTGCCAGCGAGAGCAGCTTTCGCAACGGAGTATGCTGTAGAGGAAGGACCACGGGAAAGTACTCGTTCCAAACTTCCGTTCCAAGTCGGTGAAAATTGTCCGGACTGATAGATTACTCCTTTGAGTGTATTCGGAAATCTTGAACTTGCAACACGATTCATGATAACAGTTGCAACAGCAAGCATTCCATCATAAGAACTTCCACCTGCTTCACATTCGAGAATAGCTGCAAATAAAACAACATCTTCAACACTCGCTGTTGTAGCACCAACATTGGCGGAACCATCGTCAGTATTGCCAGTACCAGTTGAGGTTGTCTCATTGTTCTGAGCATCTTTCAAAGCCTGTTCAGCAGCTCGTGCTTTTTCCAACTCTTTGTTGTACTTTGACAATTTGCCAGAAGTAGAAGAAATCTGCTGTTTTAAATTATTTTTCTGAGAAGTAAGCGTATCCTGCATTGCGGAAAGTTCTTCCTGCTGTTTGGTAAGAGCAGCTTGCTTTTCTTCTACTTTTTCACTGACAGCCTGATATTCAGCTAGCATATTACGGTCATATTCTGTAATAGTAGAAATATATTCTGCATTACTTAAGAAATCTGCCATGTTCTGTGATGTGAGTAAAATATGAAGAAGATTGACACTGCCACCTTCGTACATAAATTTAATACGCTCTTTCATCGCTTCATATTGAAGATCCTCATTCATCTTAGCAGCGGCAAGTTCAAGCTTGGCCTGATCCACTTTTTCACTAAGAGAATTAATCTGAGAAGCGGTTTCTTCCAATTCTTTTGCCAGAGAGGACATCTCATTATTCAGGGAATCTAATTCTCCCTGCAGTTCAGAAGTCTTCTCTTCCAATTCTTTTGAAGAAGGGGCAGCATATACCAAGATGTCGGAAGAAGCTATTGTTAACGCACAGAATAACCCTAAAGCTGTGTGTAACATACGTTTCTTATTCTTGTTAATCATATACAAATCCTTTCTGAAATTGACAAGTTTCAAATACATGTCAATATATTATACAACAAATTGCTTTATAAATCAATTTTTGTTACAATAAAAATGTTAGGCCATAAACACAAAGAAAAATGAGAGGTAAACAATATGAAAAAATACGAAGAAGAAAGATATAAATTTGTTGATTTAAAAGAGAATATTTATCCTTGGGTGAAAGGTGAATTGATTGATCACCATGCATTGAATGGAAAGCATTTCTCTGAAAAAGACGCACCGGTTATTGGATTTATTGGAGATTTGAAAATTGTATTTGCGATTAAGCGAGGGGAACAGTATGAGATTCTCAAAGACAATATGATTGCGCCAGGAACAGACATTGTAGAACTTTATCACAAGGCTTGTGAAAATCTTGCACGCGACATTGAATATGTAATGGGAAATACATGGTATGGAGCATTTGGAATCATTGCAGATGGTGTGCACGAACCAAGTGCCCTTTGCCTGAAGCATATCTGGAATGTATGTGTAGAAAAGCTGCAGGATGACCTTGTGATTATGACACCATCTAAAGATACGATTATATTTGCACAGGCTTCCAACAAGCAGGTGGTAGACAAATTAATAGAACATGGAAAACAGGTTTATGAAGTGGAACTGGAAAAAATCAGTGATCAGGTATTTTTCTTTTCAAAAGATAGAAAGGAATTAAGTCTGTATGAATACAATTAAAATGATTGGGTTTGATCTGGATGGTACATTGCTTACGACAGATAAGCGCCTGACAGACCGAACAAAGAAGGCACTGGAGGGAGCTGCGGAGAAGGGAGTTGTGATTCTCCCTGCAACAGGAAGACCGAAATCAGGAATTCCGAAAGAGATTGCAGAGCTTCCATATGTCGAGTATGCGATCACATCAAATGGTGCAAGAATCGTGAATTTAAAGACTGGTGAGACCATTTTTCAGAAGACGCTGAACCGCGAAAAGGCTGGAAAAATCTTGGATATTCTGGGAGAATATGATACACTACGAGAGATCTATTACGATGGAATTGGATACGCAGATGAGGATAAATTACAGTGTGTGGAACGCTACATGGCGAACCCGGCAATGAGACATTATGTGTCAACAACGCGTGTTCCAGTAAAATGTGTTGTAGAAAAATATGAGTCAGAGTCTAGAAATATGGATAAAGTTCAAGGTTTGTTTGCAAATCCAGAAGAACGTCTGGAAGCCAGTGCCAGAATTCGTGAAGCGGTGGATGCAGAAGTAACTGCTGCACTGAATAATAATGTAGAGATTATGGAGGCTGGTGTCGATAAAGGAAGCGCCATCCGATTTATGACGGAAAAATTTGGAATGTCTACGGATGAGGTGATGACGTTTGGCGATGGAGGCAACGATGTTTCTATGATTGAGGCAGCAGGCGTTGGCGTAGCTGTGGCAAACGGAGTGGAAGAAATTCGACAGGCAGCAGATCTTGTGACAGAGTCAAATGATGAAGACGGAGTAGCAAAAGTAATTGAAACATATATTTTAGGCAGAAAAGAGGAGAGAAAATGTTAGACGCAATTAAAGTCATTATTCTTGGAATCGTAGAAGGAATCACGGAGTGGCTGCCAGTCAGCAGTACCGGACATTTGATCTTGGCAGATGCCCTTCTTAAGACAAGTTTGAGCGAAGAATTTATGGAGATGTTCGATGTTGTGATTCAGTTGGGGGCAATCATGGCAGTTGTAGTGATTTACTTCCATAAGCTGAACCCATTTTCACCAAGAAAAACGAAAAAGCAGAAGATGTTAACCTGGCAGATGTGGATTAAAGTTGCGATTGCCTGTGTACCGGCAGCAGTTGTGGGGCTTTTATTCAATGACATCTTAGATGCAATTTTTTATAAACCATTTCCAGTAGCAGTGATGCTGATTGTATATGGTGTACTGTTTATTGTAGTGGAAAATCGCAATAAAGGACAAAAACCAGTTGTGACAAAGATTTCTCAGCTTTCACTTTCAATGTTGCTGTGGATTGGATTCTTCCAGATGCTTGCATTAATTCCGGGAACATCCAGATCTGGTGCGACGATTGTTGGAGCGTTACTCATTGGAGTATCAAGAGAGGTGGCAGCAGAATTTACCTTCTTCCTGGCAATTCCAGTTATGTTTGGAGCCAGCCTTTTGAAGCTGTTAAAATTCGGTTTGGCATTTACGGCAGCAGAATTTGGATATTTGATGCTGGGATGTGTAGTTTCTTTTGTAATGTCAATCATTGCGATTAAGTTCTTGATGGATTATATTAAGAAGAACGACTTCAAAGTATTTGGATATTATCGTATCATTTTAGGTACTTTAATTGTACTTTCTACGATTATTCAAATGATAATTGCATAAAAATGCATAAAATATCATTTTAACACTTGATTTTTATGAATAACGTGATAGAATATGTATCAGACATGAATTTTTATACATTATTGTATAAAATATAAAAAAGAAATGTGGAGGGAACGATTATGAAAATGAAAAAGTTATTAAGTGTAGCACTTACAGTTGTATGCGCATTCTCACTTGTTGCATGTGGCGGAAGCAAAGAATCTGATGAAAAGGCTGATGAAAAAGTAACAGCAAAGGTTATTGAATTTGACCTTACAAGCGAAGAATATGCATTTGGTGTTGATAAGGATCAGCCAGAACTTCTTGAAAAGGTAAATGCATTTATCGGACAGATCAAAGAAGACGGAACATTAGATGAAATTTGCGAAAGATACTTCGGTGGTGGAGAACCAGTTGCAGTAGAATCTGCAAAACGTGATGATTCTAAAGATCAGCTTGTAGTAGCAACAAACGCAGCATTCGAACCATTCGAATATACAAAAGGTGAAAGCTACCTTGGAATCGACATGGAAATCGCTGATCTTCTTGCAAAAGAACTTGGATTAGAACTTGTAATTGAAAACATGGATTTCGATGCTGTTTGTCTTACAGTTGGACAGCACAAATGTGACATTGCAATGGCTGGTCTTACAGTGAATGAAGAACGTGAAGAATATGTAACATTTACAGATTCTTACTACTCAGCTTCTCAGCGTCTTGTAGTACCAAGCAACGATACAGTATTTGCTGATTGTGCAGACGCAGATGCAGTTGCAGCAGCACTTGCTGAACTTGGAGAAGATGTGAAGATTGGTGTTCAGGCTGGTACAACAGCTCAGTTCTACATCGAAGGAGATGCAGATTGGGGATTTGATGGACTTACAGCAGAATGTGTTCAGTACAAGAACGGATCACTTGCAGTTCAGGATATGTTAAATGGAAACATTGATTATGTAATCATCGATGCAGCTCCAGCAGCATCTATTACAGCAGCAATCAACGAAATGTTATAAGATTGAAAAAGAAAAGGTAGACTATGGGTAATTTTGGACAGAAAATAGACAAATTTATAGAGATATTTCTGGAGTATGGCGGCTATGTAAAAGTAGTAGAAGGTCTGCAGAATACATTACTGATTGCAGTCAGTGGTTTGATCTTAGGTATCATCATTGGTACATTGATTGCAACAGCACGTGTATTGCCAAAGTATAAGACACTTCCAAAGGTGTTGAATGCAGTTTGCAGTTTTTATGTTGCAGCATTCCGTGGAACACCAATGGTAGTTCAGTTATTGATATTTTACTATGTATTATTTCCAATCATGGGGTGGCATATTACTGGAGTCCAGGTTGCCATGTTAGTATTCGGATTGAATAGTGGTGCTTACATATCAGAAATTATGCGAGGTGGTATTCAGTCTGTAGATTCCGGTCAGATGGAAGCCGGACGTGCCGTTGGCTTAAGTTTTGGAGTTACAATGATTAAGATCGTAATTCCACAGGCGGTAAAAAATATTTTACCAACATTAGGAAACGAATTTATTTCGCTGATTAAAGAAACTTCTATTGTAAGTTTCGTAGGTGCAAATGACTTATATGTTGCTTTCAACTACATTGGAAGCAACAGCTATGAGTTCATGGTTCCATATATTGTAATGGCGTTGATTTACATTGTATTGGTACTTGTAATCTCATTGTTGATCAAGATTATGGAAAGGAGCTTGCAGAAGAGTGATAGACGTAATTAATCTGAAAAAAAGTTTTGGAAATCTGGAAGTCCTTTCAGGAATTGATATTAAGATCAATAAAGGTGACATTGTAGCAGTAATCGGACCATCTGGTTCCGGAAAAAGTACATTCCTTCGCTGCTTGAACTGTATGGAAGACCCAACAGGCGGAAGTATTATTTTCAATGGCGTTGATATTGCGGATATGAAGGTTGATATCAATATTCACAGACGTAATATGGGAATGGTATTCCAGCATTTCAATCTCTTTAATAATAAGACTGTATTGGAAAATATTATGCTGGCGCCAGTATATGTTCGTTGCCAGGACTTAAAGAAAGCAAAAAGAAAAAATCTGTTTGGAAAAGAAAAGACAGAAATCACTATGACAAAAGAACAGATCAGGGCGGAAGAAAAAGAACATGCAATGGAACTTTTGAAACGAATTGGTCTGCAGGATAAAGCGAATGTTTATCCATCTACATTATCTGGTGGACAGAAACAACGTATTGCAATTGTGCGTGCACTTGCAATGAATCCGGATGTGATTCTGTTTGATGAACCAACATCTGCGTTGGACCCGGAAATGGTAGGAGAAGTTCTTGACCTTATGAAGGATCTTGCCAGTGAAGGAATGACCATGGTAGTGGTAACACACGAAATGGGATTTGCAAAAGAAGTTGCAAACCGTGTTGTGTTCATTGACGGAGGAAAAATCAAGGAAGATAATAATCCAAAAGAATTCTTTGAAAATCCAAAGAATGAACGTTTGAAAGATTTCTTATCAAAAGTTTTATAAAATTGATGGAAAATATGAGGAGCATTTTTCTATAGAAGTTATTATAGAAAAGTGCTCTTTTTCTATTGATATCGTCGATTGCAGTATTGTAATTCGATAAAGCGGATGATAGAATGAAGCTACATAGATTCGGAAAATAAAATCGCAAAGGAGGAGGCAAAATGGGAAATTTCTTAAAGGAAGGAAAAAAGAAAGAAATGCTGATACGCTATATGTATGCAGTAGGTGGGTGCTTTGTCTATTCCATTGGATTTAATATGTTGATTGTACCAATGGGAATGTACAGTGGTGGTTTCACTGGTGTTTCACAATTATTTGAGTGGGTAGTTGTAAATTTGATCGGTATTACAATCCCAGAGTCTTTGAATTTTGTGGGTATTATTTATTTTGCATTAAATGTACCATTGTTTTTCTTGGCGTATAAGGTAATGTCCAAAGATTACGCATTACGTTCGGTGTTGATTGTAGGAGTGCTCAGTGTGACGCTCTTGATTGTACCAATACCAGCAAATCGTATTGTGGAAGACTATCTGACAGCAAGTATCATTGGTGGAATTATCTGCGGTGCAGGAGGTGGACTGATTCTCCGCGGACGAATGGCAGGCGGCGGTCAGGATATTATCGGAGTATGCTGCTCAAAGCTTTTTCCAAACTTTACTGTTGGAAAAGTAACAATTATGATTAATACAGTTGTATATTTATTCTGTTTTTTCATCTACGATATCCAGATGGTAATTTATTCCTTGATATTTGGAGTAGTATATTCTCTGGCAGTAGATAAAGTGCATACGCAGAACATTAATATGAACGTAATTATTATCACAAAAAAGCGAGGAATTTCACAGACAATCATTGATGAGATGAAGCGTGGAGTAACGAACTGGGACGGCGAAGGTGCCTATACACATCAGACGGCATATATATTGTTTGTAATGATTTCAAAATATGAACTGCCACAGCTGAAAAAAATTGTACATGACATTGATCCGCAGGCATTTATGATCTATTCAGAGGGCTGGTCAATTGACGGAAATTTTGAGAAAAGATTATAGAAATGATACAAAAAGTTTTGAGAATTCAATTGATTTCTCAAAACTTTTTTTGTAGAAATATGTAAAATAGAATAGCAAAATATGTAAAAAAATTTATAGAAAAAACCAATTTGACATATTTATAACAATGTTGTATTTTAAGTGAGTCGTTTTTAAAATTTGGTATTCAAATGAGGAGGAAAACCATGAAAAAGAGATTATTATCTTTGCTTCTTGTTGGGGTAATGTCACTTGGCCTTGTAGCATGTGGCGGCAGCAAAGAAGAATCAGGAGAACAGACTGAAACAAAAGACACATTTACTTATGCAATTCAGTCTGACACAGGAAACACATTAAACTACTTCACAACAGATACACGTGAAGGTATGTCATTTATCAAAATGATCAATGAGCCATTATTCACACTTGCAGCAGACGGAAGCTACAACTTCTACACAGCTGAAAGCTTTGATACAGAAGATGGTCTCACTTATACTTGTAAGTTAAAAGCTGACACAAAATGGTCAGATGGAGAAGCACTTACAGCAGATGACGTCGTGTTCACATTTGAAACATTCGCTGCACAGGATACAACAGGATCTTTCGAAGGTGTGAAATTCAATAAAGTTGATGACACAACAGTAGAATTTATTCTTGACTCTGCAGTAGCTAGTTTCCCAGAAACAGTAGCTGGTGTAAACTTATTACCAAAACACGTATTTGAAGGAAAAGATTCTTTAGATATGAACATGAATGAAGATACAATCGTTGGTTGTGGTCCTTACATGTTTGATTCTTACGAATCTGGACAGTACTTAAAAGCTGTGAAAAACCCTAACTACGTAAATGGGGAAGCTAAGATTGGTACAGTTATCTACCAGATCTTTGAAGAAAACACAACAGCTAAAGCAGCTCTTCAGAATGAAGATGTTGATGCTTGGATCGCTACAGCAGCTGAACTGGATGGATTGGAAGACTTCACAGTTACTCCATACAGCGAAGGACGTGTTGCTTACGTTCGTCTTAACAGAGTATCTGACAACATGCAGGATGCTGATTACAGAAAAGGTATCTTCACAGCATTAAACAGAGAAGAAATCATGACTGCAGCATACAGCTCATTAGATTATGCATCAATCAGCTACTCATTCCTTCCAGCTACAAACGGATTCTACACAGAAGATCTTGAAAAATATGATCAGAACGTAGAAGCTGCAAAAGAATTAGTTGCTGGTGGAGCTACAGAATTAAGCATTTGCTACATCGGAGATGACTCTGCTCAGACAGCTCAGGCTCAGGTAATTCAGGCTCAGTTAAAAGAAATCGGAATCGAAGTTGAACTTTGCGGTCTTGACCAGAACGCTTACGTTGAAACAGCATATGACAACGAAGATAAGACATATGATATGTACCTTGGTGGATATATCATGACAATCGATCCAGACGGATTCAAGGGAATGTTTGGAACAGGTCAGATGATTAACTACGCAAATGATGATCTTGATGCATTATTTGAAAAAGGTATGAAAGAAACTGATACAGAAAAGAGAGCTGAAATTTACACAGAAGCTCAGCAGATGGTAGCTAACGAAGCGTTATTCTATCCATTTGGAACAAACCTTAGAATCATTGTTACAAATCCATCTCTGCAGGGAATTGATGAAGCAGTACTTGCTCCAATTTACACATTTGAAGATATGTCACATTTATACTTTGAATAAGGTGATGATTTAAGGAGGGGGACAGAGATGTCCCCCTTTTTTCGCTTATTACTATTCAGATACTGTAAGCTTATTCATAAGGAGAAAAGGAATGATAAAATATATAGTAAAACGAATTTTACAGGCAATTCCATTGATGATCATCATCACTGCATTGTGTTTTATCCTGATTAATCTTGCACCATACGATGCGGTGGATGCGATTACCACAGACAAAATGACAAAAGAAGAGATTGCAGCGATTCGAGAAGATTATGGATTGAATGACCCAGTTTATGTACAGTATATTCGCTGGGTAGGAAATGTCTGTCAGGGGAAATTAGGATATTCGCTGATTAACCACACAGATATTGCAGATGACTTGTCGGTGAAAATTCCAAATACAATAAAACTGGTACTGCCAGCGTACTTAACAGCATTTGCGCTTGCAATTTTGCTTGGGTTGATTGCTGGACACCATAAAGGAAAAATTGTAGATCGAATCATTAATACACTGGCGTCCGTTGGTTTGTCTGTTCCGACATTCTGGGTGGCTCTTTTGGCCATTTACTTCTTTGGATGCAAATTAAAATGGTTCCCAATCTTCGGAATGCATACCATTGGAGATAATTCATTTGGTGATTTTATTAATCATTTTATTTTGCCATATTGTGTACTGATTATTGGATTCTTGCCAGATCTTGTTCGCTATGTGCGCAGCTCAACAATCAGTCAGTTGGAAGAAGATTATGTGCTTGTGCAGAGATCACTTGGCAGCAGCAAGATTGAAATTTTATTCAAGCATGTATCTCAGAATGTGTTGCTTCCATTAGTGACAAAATTGGGAATGGCTCTTCCAATGTTAGTAACTGGGGCAGTTATTACAGAGAGTGTTTTTGCATGGCCAGGAATTGGAGTATATTTTGTGACAGCAATTAAAAATCTGGATTATCCAATCGTTATGGACATTTTGTTATTATCAGGAACATTGGTAATCGTAGGAAATCTTCTGTCTGATATTTTGTGTGCACTGATTGATCCAAGAATTCGAATTGAGGGGTAATAGTTATGAAAAATAGAAGATTTGAAATCATGAAAAATAAGTTCCTCTCAGACAAAGGAATGTGGTTAGCAGTTGGTTTCCTCGCACTGATTATTATTGCAAGCATCGCTGTAGAATTTACAAGTTTAGATCCAGAAGCACTTGATGTAACGAAAATGTTGCAGGGACCGTCCAGTGAGCACTGGTTTGGTACGGATGAACTTGGAAGAGATTATTTTGCACGTGTTTTATATGGGGCAAGAGTTTCTTTAATCGTTGGTGTTATGGCAATGCTCACATCGGTGATTATTGGGGTAGTTATTGGGATGATTTCCGGATATTACGGAGGAATTGTGGATAACATTTGCATGAGAGCGGTAGATGTGTTCTGTGCAATCCCTTGGATCATCATGGTAACAGTTGTAAGCTTGCTGTTTAAAAAGGGATTGTTTTCTATTATTGTGGTAATTGGATGCTTTAGCTGGATGGAAATTGCAAGACTTGTGCGTACAGAAACTTTGAGCGCAAAGAATCGAGAATATGTACAGTATGCAGAACTGATTGGTGTTCCAAGACCGAAAATCATCTTGCAGCATATTTTGCCAACAATATTTCCAATTATCATTACAGCAGCTACAAGTGCAATCGCAAATGCCATCATGGTAGAAAGTGCGATGAGTTTCCTTGGAATTGGAATTCAGCCACCGATGTCAAGCTGGGGAAGTCTGCTGCAGATAGCACAGACAAATCTTGCGAAGGCTCCTTATATGGCATTTATCCCAGGTCTTTTGATCGTATGTACTATTTGTTCATTCAACAAGCTGGGCGATTTGCTGAGACTTTATGCAGAACCGCGTGTTACACAGGAGGAAAACTAAGATGGGAAAACGTATATTAGAAATTAAACAAATGCGTACCTCTTTTCGCACTAGTAAAGGTCAGGTAGAAGCAATTCGCGGAATCGACCTCCACGTAGATGAAGGGGAAATCCTTGGAATCGTAGGTGAATCTGGAAGCGGAAAAAGTGTAACAATGAAAAGTGTAATGGGTTTACTTCCAGGGTATGCCAAAGTAGAGTCAGACGGAATTTTTTATAAGGATGTAAATCTTGCAGAATTATCTGAGAAAGAATTGCAGAACTATCGTGGAAATGAAATGGCAATGATTTTCCAGGATCCAATGACAGCAATGAATCCTCTGCGAAAAGTGGGATATCATTTGACACAGGTCATTCGTCGTTATAAAAAATGTTCCAAGGATGAAGCTGTGGAACTTGGAATTGAATTATTAGAACATGTAGGGATTCCAACTCCGGAAGCTCGTATGAAACAGTATCCACATGAGTTTAGTGGCGGAATGCGCCAGCGCGCGTTGATCGCAATGGCACTGAGCTGTGAGCCATCCTTGTTGATTGCAGATGAACCAACAACCGCTTTGGATGTGACAATTCAGGCACAAATTTTAGAGTTGCTAAAGAAACTGCACGATGAACGTAATATGTCAATTGTAATTATTAGTCATGACATGGGTGTAATGGCAAATATGTGTGATCGAATTGCAGTTATGTATGGAGGAATCATTGTAGAAGAAGGAACGGTAGACGAAATTTTCTATCATGCAAAACATCCATATACACAGGCACTTCTGTGTGCAATTCCACATCCAGAACATGACAAGTCAGAAAAATTATGTGGAATTGATGGAGCACCACCGTCACTTTATCATTTACCAAAAGGATGTCCATTTGCTGAGAGATGTAGCTATGCAACGGAACAGTGTGTAAATGAAATGCCAGAATTCCAGAGTTATTCTGAGACACACAAGGCAAAATGCTTTTGTGATATGTCAAAAGATGGGGGAAACTAAGATGAGCCAGGAAGTATTATTAGAAGTTAAAAATTTAAAGAAGTATTTTCCAATTAAGAACTTTTTTGGAACTGTAAAAGGGGAAGTAAAAGCGGTTGATGATGTTTCATTCCAAATCTACAAGGGAGAAACATTTGGCTTGGTTGGAGAATCCGGATGTGGAAAATCTACGTTAGGACGTTGTCTCCTTCGAATGTTAGAGGTAAATGGCGGTGAAATTTGTTACCAGGGAAAGAATCTGGTTAACATGCCTGCAAAAGAATGGAAAGAATATCGTAAGAAACTTCAGATTATTTTTCAGGATCCATATTCAGCGTTAAATCCAAACTGGAATGTGAGAGAATTGATTGCGGAGCCGTTGCTGACAAATGGTTCTTCCAAGGAAGAAGCAGAGGAAAGAATCAAAGAATTACTGAAAGTACTGAACATGAATGAAGAAATCATGGAAAAATTCCCATATGAATTTAGTGGAGGGCAGAGACAGAGAATCGGTGTAGCTCGCGCAGTTGCAGCGTATCCAGAATTCATTTTCTGCGATGAACCCATTTCAGCATTGGATGTATCTGTGCAGGCACAGGTAGTCAACATGCTGAAAGAACTGCAGGAAAAACTTGGGTTAACTTATTTGTTTACTGCACATGATTTATCTATGGTTTACCATATCAGCGATCGAATTGGTGTCATGTATCTTGGAACTATGGTAGAAATTGGAACAAGCGAAGAAGTATTCGCAAATCCACTTCATCCATACACACAGGCACTGATTTCAGCAATTCCAATTGCAGATCCAGAAGTAGGAAGAAAATCAGAACGTATTCTGATTGAAGGAGAACTTCCTAGCCCAATGAACGTGCCAAAAGGCTGCCGCTTCTGCACAAGATGTCCGAAAGCTACGGACAAGTGCCGAGAAGAAATGCCAGAATTGAGAGAAGTAAGCGAAGGACATTGCGTAGCATGTCATTATGTGAAATAAACGAGAAACTAAAAAGTTTCTTTGTGCGAATGAAAGTATCGCCTATAACTGACGAAGTCAGTTGCGGGCGGTACTTTTTTCGCTTTAGGGGAATGGGACTGGGGGAAGAAGATTTGGATAGAAACGGAGTGTTGCGATTGCGTGAGGGAAGGGAAGCAAAGAAACTAACTTAACAAAACTTTTACAGAATCAAGATTTTAGATTTTACATTATTCTTTTATCCTAATAACTGTGAAGAGGATAAAACATTGAGACGCACAAAGAAAGCGCGTCGGTATCAGAAAAGGAGAAAAAATATGAAATTGAAAAAGTTTATGACAGTGTTAATGTGTGCAGCTATGGTAGCAGGACTTGCAGTGGGATGTGGAAAATCTGATACAGCTTCTGATGAAGGAACAAGTACAGAAGCATGGGATTCTTCCATGGACATTACAATTGTATCAAGAGAAGATGGTTCTGGTACAAGAGGCGCATTTATTGAACTTTTCGGAATTGAAGTAAAAGACGAAGCTGGAGAAAAAGTAGATATGACAACAGAAGAAGCTCAGATTACAAACAGCACTTCTGTTATGAAGACAACAATCGAAGGTGATGAATACGCAATTGGTTACATTTCATTAGGAGCGTTAGATGACAGCGTTAAAGCAGTGAAAATTGATGGAGCAGAAGCAACTGCAGAAAACATCAAAAATGGTTCTTACAAAGTTTCAAGACCTTTCAACATTGCAACAAAAGAAGATGCAGAAAATCCAGTAGCAGATGATTTTGTAAACTTTATCTTAAGCACAGAAGGTCAGGAAGTAGTAAGTGAAAATGGTTACATCGCATTAGATGATGTAAGTGCTTTTGAAAGCGCAATGCCAGAAGGCAAAATTGTTGTAGGTGGTTCTTCATCAGTATCTCCAGTAATGGAAAAATTAATTGAAGCATACAAAGCAATCAATGCAAATGCAGAAATCGAATTACAGACAACAGATTCTACAACAGGTATGACATCTACAATTGATGGAAGTTACGACATTGGTATGGCATCTCGTGAATTAAAAGAAGAAGAACTTGCAGAAGGACTTGTAGGTCAGGTAATTGCAACAGATGGAATCGCAGTGATTGTAAACAAAAACAATCCAACAGATGATATGACAGTAGATCAGGTAAATACAATCTATGTTGGAAATGCACTTACATGGGATGAGGTAGTTGAATAAGATGAAATCAAAAGCATGGATAGAAAAAATCATGCAGGGAGTGTTCTTCACTGCCGCCGGTACTTCGATACTGGCGGTAGCTCTCATTTGTATTTTTTTGTTTGCAAATGGCTTTCCTGCAATGAAAGAAATTGGATTTGTGGAATTTCTCACAGGACAGATGTGGAAACCAAAGAATGATATTTACGGAATTTTTCCAATGATCGTTGGAAGTTTGTATGTGACGGCAGGAGCTGTACTTGTAGGTGTGCCAATTGGCTTATTTACAGCAGTGTTCATGGCGTTTTATTGCCCTGAAAAATTGTATCGTCCACTGAAGACAGCGACAGAACTTCTGGCAGGAGTTCCATCCGTTATCTTTGGTTTTTTTGGTCTGGTTGTTTTGGTTCCAATGGTTCGTGAAATTGGTAGAAGTATAGGTGTTGGAGGAAATGGAAACAGCATTGTGACTGCGTCTCTTCTCCTGGGAATGATGATCCTCCCTACGATTATCGGACTGGCAGAATCTGCTTTGCGTGCAGTGCCAGGACAATATTATGAAGGGGCACTTGCATTAGGGGCAACAAAAGAAAGAAGTATCTTCCTAGTGGTGCTTCCAGCAGCAAAATCAGGTGTCGTTGCGGCAATTGTATTAGGAATTGGTCGTGCCATCGGTGAAACAATGGCTGTAATCATGGTAGCAGGAAATCAGGCGCGAGTGCCAAATGGTATTTTCCGAGGAGTACGTACTCTGACTGCGAACATTGTAATTGAAATGGGTTATGCAACAGGATTGCACCGAGAAGCGCTGATTGCAACAGGTGTTGTACTATTTATCTTTATTTTAATCTTAAATTTTGTGGTTGCTGTTTTGAAACGGAGGAATGAGCATGGATAGAAAACATACGATTCTTCAAAAATTAAAATCCTATAAAAGAACACCTGGATCATTCTTGGTGATGCTGCTCGTAATGCTGGCAGCAGTAATTACATTTGCAGTACTATTTTTCTTGATTCTATATGTGTTAAGTCATGGAATTGGCCATATTAACTTAGATTTATTTTCGTTTACTTATACATCAGAAAATGCTTCTTTGATGCCTGCATTTGTAAATACAGTGATTATCACAGGGCTTTCCCTTCTGATTGCAGTTCCAATTGGAATCTTTTCCGCAATTTTTCTTGTGGAGTATGCGAAAAAGGGAAATAAATTCGTAGAAATTATTCGATTAACAACAGAAACATTGCAGGGAATTCCTTCTATTGTATATGGACTTTTCGGAATGTTATTCTTCGTAAATAAATGTAACTGGGGATTTTCTCTTCTGGCAGGGGCATTTACCTTGGCAATTATGATTCTTCCACTGATTATGAGAAGTACAGAAGAAGCCCTGAAAGCAGTACCGGATTCTTATCGTGAGGGAAGCTTTGGGCTGGGCGCAGGAAAATTGAGAACTGTATTTCGCATTGTGCTTCCGCCTGCGATTCCTGGAATTTTATCTGGAGTTATTCTGGCCATTGGACGAACCATGGGAGAAACAGCAGCTTTAATTTATACAGCAGGAACTGTTGCACAGATACCAAAAAATGTGTTTGGCTCTGGAAGAACTTTAGCAGTACATATGTATAATCTTGCAAGTGAAGGGTTATATATGGATCAGGCATATGCAACGGCAGTAATTTTGTTAGTACTGGTCGTTGGAATGAATACATTATCTGGTCAAGTTGCAAAAAGACTGGGAAAAATTGAGAAGGAGTAAAGAATGAGTAAGATAAGTATCAAAGATATGAATTTACATTATGGTGATTTTCATGCACTCAAAAATGTAAATTTGGAAATTGAAGAAAAAAAGATCACAGCATTCATCGGTCCATCCGGCTGTGGAAAATCTACGTTATTAAAATCCATTAACAGAATGAATGACTTGGTAGAAGGATGTCGTATTGACGGAACCATTCTTTTAGACAACGAAAATATTTACAAAGAAATTGATGTGAATCTTTTGAGAAAAAGAGTGGGAATGGTATTCCAGAAACCAAATCCATTTCCAATGAGCATTTACGACAACATTGCTTATGGTCCAAGAACACATGGAATTCATTCCAAATCAAAGCTAGATGATATTGTGGAAAAGTCTCTGCGAGATGCAGCAATTTGGGAAGAATGTAAGGACCGCTTGAAAAAGAGTGCGTTAGGTATGTCTGGTGGTCAGCAGCAGCGTCTATGCATTGCAAGAGCATTGGCAGTGCAGCCAGAAGTACTTCTGATGGATGAACCTACATCTGCGCTGGATCCAATCTCTACGTCAAAGATTGAAGACCTTGCGATAGAATTGAAAAAAGATTATACTATTGTCATGGTTACACACAACATGCAACAGGCAGTTCGTGTATCTGACAATACAGCCTTTTTCTTATTGGGTGAAGTGATTGAATATAATGAAACAGAAAAATTATTCTCAATTCCTTCAGATAAACGTACAGAAGATTATATTACAGGGAGGTTTGGTTAAGATATGCGAAATCGTTTTGATATGCAGTTGGAACTATTAAAGAAACAATTGATTCATATGGGAGAATTGTGTGAAGTGGCAATTCGTAAGGCAACGGGTGCGCTGATGCTTGGAAATATGGAGCAGGCATACGCAGTAGTTGCAGCGGATGAAGAAATTGATCAGATGGAAAAAGACATTGAAAGATTGTGTCTGAAATTATTGCTTCAACAACAGCCAGTTGCGAAAGATTTACGTAAAATCTCAGCAGCACTGAAAATGATTACAGATATGGAGCGAATTGGTGATCAGACAGCAGATATTGCAGAAATCATTATTTCAGAAAAGAAATCAGAAGCAATGGATATTCCAAAGATTGGTTTGATGTCAGAAGCAGTCGCTAAAATGGTAAAAGATAGTATAGTATCCTATGTAAATAGTGACTTGGAACTTTCACAGCAAGTTATGGCAGCAGATGATGAAGTTGATAAGCTCTTTGAGGAAAATAAGAAGGAACTGATTGAATTTATTGCAGCACATAAGGGTGATCAGGGAAAAGAAGCCATTGATTTGATTATGATTGCAAAATATTTGGAGCGAATTGGAGATCATGCTACGAATATTGCAGAATGGGTTGAATTTTCCATTACTGGAGTGCATAAAGACAGTCAAGTGTAGTGAAATGCAGGAAAAGTGAGGAGTAGGAAGATGATATTTTGTGTAGAAGATGACAGCAATATTCGCGAATTAGTAATCTATACTTTAGAAACAACTGGATTGAAAGCGTGCGGATTTGGAGAAGGGAAAAGCTTTTTGGAAGCTTTGGAAAACGAACTTCCAGATCTTGTTCTGATGGATATTATGCTTCCAGGCATGGATGGAATGGAATTGCTGAAGAAAATGAAATCTTCTGAAAGAACGAAACAGATTCCAGTGATTATGCTGACTGCAAAAGGAACAGAGTTTGATAAAGTACAGGGATTAGACTCTGGTGCAGATGATTATATTACAAAACCGTTTGGAATGATGGAACTGGTATCAAGAATTAAAGCTGTTTTAAGACGAAGCGGAAGAGAACAGACGGAAGATCAGAATAAAATCACAATTGGAAATATAGAGATAGATATCAAGAAGCATGAAGTGAAGGCAGATGGGGGAGTTGTTGTTTTAACATTGAAGGAATATGAATTATTGAAGCATTTGATGCTGAATCCGAATCATGTGTTGACGCGAGACTATTTGCTGGAAGATATCTGGGGCTATGACTTTGATGGAGAGACAAGAACCGTAGATGTACATATCCGAACATTGCGTCAGAAACTGGGTACATGTGGCGAACAGATTGAGACAGTCCGCGGAGTTGGATACCGAATGAGTAAATAAGCACTGGAGAGAGGTTATGAAGCTTAGAAGCAAAATTCAGAAAAGTATGGTTTTAGTCGTAGCAACTACGTTGTCAATTGCGTATATAGTAACGACATTTGTAGTATACAGACAGACAGTTGGCTTGATGGAAGCAGAAATTGGACAGGAAGCAGACTACATAAAAGCTGCGATTGAACTTTTGGGTACAGATTATCTGAGAGAGATGGATGATGTGCGTGTTACAACAAGAGTGACAATGATTGATGTAGCAGGGGATGTTATTTACGATTCCAGACAGGATGAAGTAACGATGGAAAACCACCTGAATCGACCGGAAGTTCAGGAAGCGCTAAAAAAGGGGATTGGACAAGATTTGCGAGAGTCCAATACGGTAGGAAAAGAGATGTTCTACTATGCGGTAAAAATGGAGAGTGGTGACATTCTTCGTGTATCCAAGTTGGTAGACTCTGCGCTTTTGACTGCGATGTCCATTCTTCCGATGATGGGAGTTGTCGCGGTTGTTATGCTAATCTTTGCAATTGTCCTTACAAGAGCAGAAATCAGTAAAATCACAGCGCCAATCAATGAACTGAATTTGGAAGAACCTCTGGAGAATAAAACTTATGAGGAACTGACACCATTGCTTCAGAGAATCGATCGACAGAACAAAGAAAAAGATGCGATTGCAAATATGAGAAAAGAATTTTCAGCAAATGTATCTCACGAACTGAAAACACCGCTGACTTCCATATCTGGATATGCGGAAATTATGAAAAACGGCATGGTGCGTCCGGAAGACATGACAAACTTTTCAGAAAGAATTTACGACGAAGCCAGTCGATTGATTAAATTAGTTCAGGACATCATGGAAATATCCAAACTGGATGAGGGCGCAATTGAAGTAGAAAAACAAGATGTAGATTTGTATAGGCTTGCCCGCGAAACAGTAAGTAGATTGTCATTGCAAAGCGAAAAAAGAAAGATACAGATTGCTGTAACGGGGGAGCGAGTGGCGGTATACGGAGTTCCTCGCATTCTAGAAGAAATGATTTACAACATTTGCGAAAATGCAATCAAATATAACCACGATGGTGGCCGCGTGGACATCTGGGTTGGGAAGACACTGGAAGGAGTGAAACTCAGTGTTTCTGACACTGGAATCGGAATTCCGGAAGAAGATGTGGAAAGAATCTTTGAACGTTTCTATCGTGTGGATAAAAGTCATTCTAAGAAGACAGGCGGAACAGGACTTGGTTTATCGATTGTGAAACATGGTGCATTGATGCATCACGCACAGATTCAAGTGACAAGCAAAGTCGGTGTAGGAACAAAGATGGAACTTTTATTTGCTACACCAGACGAAAACGAAAAATAACATAAGGAAATCTTATGATTAAATGATAAAAATTCATAAAGTAATCGTGCAAGCATTGTAAATTGTGAAAAAAATGTTTATAATGATTCCAGAATACAAAGGAGGTTTTTCTAAAATGAAAATCGTAGAAGGCTATATGCCATTTTTAGAGTACAAAACATACTACCGTATCGTTGGGGAAAAAACAGATAAGGCACCATTAGTATTACTTCATGGTGGTCCAGGATCAACACACAACTATTTCGAAGTACTTGATCGTCTTGCAGAAGAAGATGGACGTCAGATTATCATGTACGATCAGATTGGATGCGGTAATTCATATGTTGAAAATCGCCCAGACCTTTGGAATGCTGAAACATGGGCAAAAGAATTAATCGCTTTAAGAGAGCATCTTGGCATTGATGAAATGCATCTTCTTGGACAGTCTTGGGGAGGAATGCTTCTTCTTGACTATGTATGCAATTACAAACCAGAAGGAATCAAGAGTATCATCCTTTCCAGTACACTTCCAGCATCTTGGATGTGGGGAATCGAAGCTGAAAGAATGATCAAAGAACTTCCACAGGAAATGCAGGATGCAATCGCAGAAGCACACGCAACAGGAAACTACAGCGGAGAAGCTTATGCAGCAGCTGAAGCTGAATACATGCTTCGTCATGCAGCAGGTGCAGTTACAGAAGATTCACCAGAATGCTTACGTCGTAAGAAAAAAGCAGGTTCTGAAGCATATGTTGTAGGTTGGGGACCAAACGAATTCACACCAATGGGAACATTGAAGGATTACGATGTAACAAAACAGTTAAAAGATATTAAAGAACCAGCATTAGTTATCAATGGTGGTGACGATTTATGTACACCATACATCGCAAAATATATGTATGATGAAATTCCTAACTCTAGATGGGAACTCTTCCGTACATGCCGTCATATGTGCTTCGTAGAAGACAATGAAAGATATGTAGAATTGATGAAAGAATGGTGTAACGCTAACGATTAATC
>CAZPZR010000022.1:0-26846 GCA_964591105.1 uncultured Lachnospiraceae bacterium
TTCCTGCCACAAGAATTCTCTAGAACGAAGGAATGGTCTTGTTGTCTTTTCCCCACGAAGAACTGAACACCACTGGTTCCATACCTTTGGAAGGTCTCTATGAGACTTTACTGTTCTTGACCAAATATCGCAGAACAGTGTCTCAGATGTTGGACGTACACACATTCTTTCCTGAAGTCTTTCCATACCACCATGTGTTACCCATGCTACTTCTGGTGCAAATCCTTCTACATGATCTGCTTCTTTTTCCAACAGATTTTCTGGAATAAGCATTGGAAGGTATACGTTTTCTACACCTGTTTCTTTGAATCTCTTATCAAGGTCTGCCTGGATTAATTCCCAGATTGCATAACCATTTGGAAGGTAGTTCAAGCAACCTTTTACACTTGAATAATCACAAAGTTCTGCTTCACGTACAACGTCTGTGTACCACTGTGCAAAGTCTACATCACGAGCTGTAATGTTTTTAACCATTTTTTCTTTCTTAGCCATCTCTTACTTTCTCCTTTTCCTTTTTGATGAATAGAATTTTTTTGCTTATATTTCGGGATGCTTCTTGTTTCCACGTAAGAATGAATCCTGCTTGTAGGATTCTCTGATTATAAAAAAAACGCCGACCATTCGCTCCCTCAAAAGGGACCGAAAAGTTCGGCGGTACCACCCTAGTTAACTGCAGCTTTCTACAGTTCTCTCATTCCACTGTTAACGCCAGTGCTACGTCGCATTTTCATACAAAGGCTCCAAGGTAGGTTCATCACATATCAATACAAGAATCTTTCAGCCAAGGACTCTCTCTCTGCGGAATCTCATCTGTCATTACTATTCCTTTTCATCGCCAAACCTGCCTTTTGCAACTATCATTGCCAGCAGGCTATTCAATTAATGGTAATTCTAATCTACAAGAAATCTTTTGTCAAGCCATTATCTACCTTATCGGAGCAAAATATACACGAAAAACACTGCATAAGTCGCCAAAAAGAAAAGTCCTTCTCCCTTGCGGATCTCACGCTTTGTCAGTGCTGCAACATGCACCAAAATGCTGACTCCAACCAGGATCAATGTATCGTATACTGCTGTGACATCCAGATGGATTGGTGCAATCGTTGCAGACACACCAAGAATCAACAGGATATTGAAAATGTTAGATCCTACCACATTTCCAACTGCCAAATCGTTCTCACCTTTTCTTGCTGCAACTACAGAAGTTACTAATTCAGGAAGAGAAGTTCCAAGTGCCACGATTGTAAGTCCGATAAATGTCTGGCTCAAACCAAACTCTTCTGCAATCAGACAGGCATTATCAACAACCAGTTCGCCACCCCATACAATTCCAACAAGACCGCCAACGATAAACACGATGCTTTTCGCTGGGGACATGATCTTCACATCTTCATCCTGAGCTTCATTTTCCACTTCTTTTCGAGATGCAAGTGCTGTCTTCACTGTAGAATAGACAAATACAACGAACAAAACAAGTAGCAGGATTCCACCACTTCTTCCAAGTACAAATTCTTCAGAACCATCCAATACTTTTGCGACAGAAAAATCTGAATTTAACAATAACAAGACTATCGTAATAAAAATAGAGAATGGAAATTCTTTTTTCAAAAGAGATTCCTGTGTTGTCACAGGTGCTACAAGTGCACAAGCTCCAAGAACTACTAATAAGTTGAAAATATTAGAGCCAAGGACGTTACTTACCGCCAGGTCATTATTCCCCTGAATTGCAGCTGTTAAACTTACAGATAACTCTGGCATACTTGTACCAAATGCCACTACCGTAAGTCCGATAATAATTGTTGGCACTTTCAATAATTTTGCCACGCTGGAACTTCCATCCACAAAAAAGTCTGCACCTTTGATCAATAGCGCAAACCCTACAATTAATAATATATATTCCATTTTTTCTCCCTCTTTTCAAGATTGCATATTTTAAAGCACTATGGTTAAATGATAAAAGGGACGATTCTGAAAGTCAAGGAGATTTAGATATGAACACAAAGATAAATATATTATTTGAAGATACACACATCATTGTTTGTGAAAAAGCTCACGGTGTTGCCACTCAAAGCCGTAAGATTGGCACTCCCGATATGGTCAGCATTTTAAAAAATCATATTCGACAAACTGCAGGCACTGTAGACCCTTACCTTGCAGTCATTCACCGTCTGGATCAGCCAGTTCGCGGAATTCTTGTGTTTGCAAAAACACCATTCGCTGCCAAAGTTCTGAATCAGCAGCTGACAACTGGTGGTTTTGGAAAGCATTATCGAGCGTTAGTCAGTACATGCCCAGACAAAACGCAGGACGTATTGGAAAATTATCTTGTAAAAGACGGCCGCACCAATCTTTCCAGAGTCTGCACATCCAGCACTCCGGATGCCAAACTTGCACGTCTTAGCTACACTGTAGTCACCGAGGAACCAAAACTTTTCACTCCTGGTTCTGAGAGTGAAGCTGAACTCGACATTCTTCTGGATACGGGGCGTCACCATCAGATTCGTGTGCAGCTTGCAAATCTTGGATGTCCAATTGTTGGAGATGCCAAATACAATCCTACAACTGACCGCAGTCGCAGAAACATCTGCCTTTGTGCTTACTGTTTGGAATTCATTCATCCGAAAACCAAAAAACGTATGGCGTTTTCATTATTATAAGTGTGATACAACTAAAAAAGAGGCCTTGCGGCCTCTTCTTACTCTTCTGCAGGTTCTTCTGCTAATACTTCTGCATATTTGTCAAGAATCATCTTCTGAATCCGATCTCTTGTTCCAGAATTAATCGGATGTGCAATATCACGATATTCTCCGTCCACTGCCTTTTTACTTGGCATTGCGATAAAGAGTCCTTTCTCGCCCTCAATCACCTTAATATCATGCACTACAAACTCGTCATCCATAGTAATTGACACTACTGCCTTCAGTTTTCCCTCTTTTGCCACTTTGCGAACACGCACATCTGTAATTTGCATTTTTCCAAATAGCCCCTTTCTTTTAAGTCGATGCACTCTTGTACATACCTCTCGTTCTTTTTCCTCTATCCCTACGACATTTTCCCCATTGTCATGTCACAAGAATAAACGTTTTACCTATTATATCATAGTTTTTACTTTTGGTGAACAATATTTACAAAATTTCTTTTTTTTCGCCAAACATTTTATGAAATTCCCACAAAAAAATCAGCTTGGTTTTTTCTTCATATCTGTATATAATAGTAAGAGAATGAAAAATATAGATTACAATATAAATAGGAAGGTTGCTTATGTATAAAATTAATTTTGAACATCCGGTACACGTGCATTTTATCGGGATTGGCGGAATCAGTATGAGCGGTTTAGCGGAAGTTCTCTTAGAAGAGAATTTCACAATTTCTGGTTCTGATAATAAAGAATCCGCATTGACAAAACATTTGGAGAATGCCGGTGCGACAGTATTTTACGGACAGAAAGCTTCTAATATCATAGATGGAATAGATGTTGTAGTGTACACTGCAGCAATTCACGAAGACAACGAAGAATTTCAGGCTGCTGTACAGAAAGGGCTCCCAATGCTCTCTCGTGCAGAACTTCTTGGCCAGTTAATGAAGAATTATGACACACCAATTGCGGTTGCAGGAACACATGGTAAGACCACAACTACTTCCATGTTATCCCAGATTCTTCTTGCAGGAGAATTGGATCCTACCATCTCTGTTGGTGGTATTTTGAAGGCAATCGGTGGCAATATCCGTGTCGGAAACTCCGAGATTTTCGTTACAGAAGCTTGCGAATATACGAACAGTTTCTTGGAATTTTTCCCAAAGATTGGTGTCATCCTTAATATTGATGAAGATCACCTTGATTTCTTCAAGGATTTAGATGATATTCGTCATTCTTTCCGCAAATTTGCAGAGTTGCTCCCAGAAGATGGAACACTTGTAATCAACGGCGAGATTGAACATCTGGACGAATTTACAAAGGGACTTGCCTGTCAGGTTGTTACTTACGGTAATGATAGTTCTTATGACTACAGTGCAACAAATATTATGCACAATCAGAAAGGTCAGGCTTCTTTTGATTATGTAAAAAATGGTATCTTTGTGTCTCGTATGCAGCTTGCTGTCAACGGTGATCACAATGTATCTAACGCCCTTGCCTCTTTAGCAGTAGCAGATCTTCTTGGACTTTCTGCTTCTGTTGCTCAGGAAGGTTTAATTGATTTCGAAGGAACAAAACGCCGTTTCGAATATAAAGGAGAATTCCAGGGTGTAAATGTAATTGATGACTACGCACATCACCCAACAGAAATTCAGGCTGCGCTTTCTGCTGCCAGACATTATCCACACAAGGAACTCTGGTGCATTTTCCAGCCACATACTTATACAAGAACAAAAGCTTTGTTCCCAGAATTTGTAGAATCCCTGCAGAACGCAGACCATTTGATCCTGGCAGACATTTATGCTGCCCGCGAAGTGAATACGATTGGTATTTCCTCCAAGGATCTTGCAGATGCAATTGCCAAAACTGGAGCAGATGTTCGCTATTTTCCATCTTTTGAAGAGATTGAAAACTTCTGTCGCGAACATTGCCAATCTGGGGACTTGTTGATAACTATGGGAGCCGGAGATGTAGTAAATATCGGGGAATCCTTGATTAAATAGTTAGTTATCCACATTTTCCACAGAATTTTATCCACAAAAAAGCCGATTTTTGGCTCAAAAATTTCTTTTTTGCCTGTCCAAACGATGCTATAATGACTTACGCAATAAATCAAAAAACTTTGGAGGACGGGCAAAAGCTATGACAAAATTAACTTTAACGAATCACATACAGAATAATACAACTGTGCTTGAAAATGAATTTATCGATCAGTATATGGTTCATGCGAACGGAGAATACGTGAAGGTATATTTGCTTTTGCTGCGCTATTTTGGCAGTCCTTCTGGCGTGCCGAGCATTTCACAGCTCGCCGATCTTTTGGAATGTACAGAGAAAGATGTGATTCGTGCTTTAAATTATTGGAAAAAAGAAGGTCTTTTAGACTACGAGACTGCAGATGGCGGACAGGCAGAAAACCGTGCACAGACTGTAACACCTGTAAGACCATCTGAGAAAGTGGTTCCAGCACCACCGGCAAACGTTCCAAATCTTCAGGAATTCAAAAACCGTAGAGAATTTAAGGAACTTCTGTTTGTCGCTGAACAATATCTTGGAAAGACTTTATCTGTTACAGACATTGACACAATTACATATTTTTATGATTCACTGAAGATGTCTGCTGATTTAATCGAATATTTGATTGAATATTGTGTGGAAAATGGACACAAAAGCATGCACTATATTCAGAAAGTAGCACTTTCCTGGCATGAACAGAATATTTCTTCTGTTACAGAAGCAAAAGCAAGCTCTGTAATGTATAATAAGAATTGTTATTCTGTTTTGAATGCTTATGGAATTAAGGGACGTGCTCCTGCTGCTTCTGAAATCGCATATATTAAAAAGTGGAATGATGAATACGGTTTTGCTTTAGAATTAATCTTAGAAGCCTGTGACCGTACAATGAATGCCATTCATCAGCCAAATTTTGAGTATACAGATTCTATTCTGAAAAAGTGGCATTCCAATCAAGTTCGCAATCTGAAAGATGTTGCTTCTCTTGATGCGACATACTTAAGAGAGAAAGAACAGAAAAAGAAACAGACTGCAAAACCTCAGGTTGCAAAGAACAAGTTCAATAATTTTGAAAGCCGTTCTTACGATATGAGTGATTTAGAACGCAGATTATTACAGCAATAATTTAAGGGGAGATTTCCTATGGCACTTTCTAATTCTCAGTACGACCAGTTAATGCGTACTTATGAGCAAAGACAATTAGATAATGAGCATGAATTACGGCGACACTATGATGTCGCTTATGCGAATGTGCCTGAACTTCAGGAACTGGATGATACCATTTCTTCTCTGAGTATTCGACAGGCACGTCTTTTGCTTGAAGGAGATGATTCTGCTTTAACGCATCTTAAGGAAGAAGTTTCACTTCTCATTGCACAAAAAGCAGCGCTTTTGAAAAAGAATGGTTTTCCTGAAGATTATCTTTCTCTTCACTATCACTGCCCTGACTGTAAAGATACAGGGTATATTGGTACGAATAAATGCCACTGCTTCAAAAAAGCAATCGTGGATTTATTATATACACAGTCAAACTTGCAGGAAATTTTAGAAAAAGAAAACTTTTCTACCTGTCGTTCTGGCTTTTATTCATGCAATCACATTGATTCACTCACTGGAAGATCTTCCAAGGAATCATTCCAGATTGCATATAAAGCATGTCGCGAATTTGTAGATACATTTTCTACAGAATTCCGCAACATACTATTATATGGAGATACGGGCGTTGGCAAGACATTTCTTTCCCACTGTATCGCCAAGGAATTGATTGAAGATTCCCATTCTGTTATTTATTTTTCAGCATCGCAGTTATTTGACTACTTTGCAAAGAATATGTTTTCAAAGAAAGAAGAACAGGATGATGACGCTTTAGAGCACATCTATGATTGTGATCTTTTAATCGTTGATGACCTTGGAACAGAACTTTCCAACTCCTTCACGATTTCTCAATTATTCATTTGTTTAAACGAACGAATCTTGAGACAGAAGTCTACGATCATTTCGACAAACCTGGCGTTGGAAGACATCAAATCAATTTATTCAGAAAGAATCTTCTCTCGGATCAGCAGCTCATATTCTATGCTTAGACTGACCGGAGACGATATACGTATCCAAAAAAAATTATTAAACCTGGGAGGTACAAAAGATGTTACGCCGTAGCGATCGAGTTTTGGAAAACATACCGGTAGGAGCTTTAGGAATTATCACACTTGACGGATGTCAGGAAATGGGACAGCATGTCAATGACTACATTGTGAAGTGGCGCAGAGAAAATGGACACGAACACAAGGACGATGTTGTCTTCAGCGGTTATGAACGTGACAATTATTTGATTGAATCAAAAGTTCCACGTTTTGGTTCCGGAGAAGCGAAAGGATTAATCAAAGAATCTGTACGTGGTATGGATTTATATCTCATGGTCGATGTTTGTAACTACAGTCTCACATACTCTTTGAATGGCAGTGTAAACCACATGTCACCAGATGATCATTATCAGAACTTGAAGAGAATCATCGCAGCTGTAGGTGGAAAGGCAAGACGTATCAACGTTATCATGCCGTTCCTTTACGAAAGCCGTCAGCACAAGAGAAGCAGCCGTGAGTCTCTGGACTGTGCATTAGCACTTCAGGAATTAGTTCGTATGGGAGTTGACAACATCATTACATTTGATGCACATGACCCTCGTGTACAGAATGCAATTCCTTTAAGCGGATTTGAAACTGTTCGTCCAACTTACCAGTTTGTGAAAGCTCTTCTTCATAAATACAACGATCTTCAGATTGACAGTGATCATATGATGGCAATCAGCCCAGATGAAGGTGCAACAGAACGTGCAGTTTATCTTGCAAACGTTTTAAATCTTGATATGGGTATGTTCTATAAGAGACGTGACTATACAAGAATTGTAGACGGACGTAACCCTATCGTTGCTCACGAATTCCTTGGATCTTCTGTAGAAGGAAAAGATGTAATCATCCTTGATGATATGATTTCTTCTGGAGACAGTATCTTAGATGTTGCGAGCCAGTTAAAACAGCGTAAAGCAAAACGTATTTTTGCTGCTGCAACTTTTGGTCTCTTTACAAATGGTCTTTATAAATTTGATAAAGCTTATGCAAATGGTCTGATTGATGGTGTACTTACAACAAACCTTATTTACCAGACACCTGAACTTTTATCCAGACCTTGGTACATCAACTGCGATATGAGCAAGTATGTTGCTCTTATGATTGATACTTTGAACCACGATGGTTCTATCAACAGTATCTTGAACCCAGCTGAACGTATCCAGAATCTTGTAGAACGTTATAAAAATGGAGAGGAAGTTTAAACTTCCTCTCGTTGATACGGGATATGCAATTTAGCAAGTGCTTGTTCTTCTCTTTTTTGGCAAGTGAAGATCAGCACTTGTTTTTTATTTTCATACAACCACTTTAATGTATGTTCCAAACGCGTTTCATCGTAATACACAAAAGTGTCATCCAAAATCACCGGATATTCTTCCTCACACATAATTTCTCCCACTGCCATGCGCAGAGCGAAATAAATCTGTTCTATCGTTCCCCGGCTTAACTTCTCCACTGGAATTTTCTTTCCATCGAAGATTACACTCATTTTCAAGTGTTCTTCTACCAGAAGTCTTGTGTATTTTCCACCTGTAATGTCTGCAAGAATTTCTGAAGCCCGCACATTGATTCGAACTTCTACCTGATTCCTCAATTCTTCTGAGAGTTCAACCAACTTTTGTTCCGCCATAAGAACTGCCTGACGTTTTTTATCCAGCTCTTTGAACGTTTCTCCCATCTCTTCCATATCTTCCAGCTGCTCTTTCAGATTGTTGTACTGAACCTGTTTATCCTTCAATACTTCACCAATCGTTTCACGTTTTGAGATTAGATGAGCAAGCGGCACCTTTTCTTCTTCTGGGGTAATTTCTTCCAGCAATCGTTCAGAATCCGTTTTTACCGGTCTCTTTGAAACTTTCATTCGATTCCACACATAATTCCCAAATCCAAGCACTAGTACAATAGCCACCAGATAATTCCATGGTTTTCGAATTATCAAGGATGGAACAATGACCAAAATTAAAAATACAATGATTTCAATCGGATGAATTCTCCATTTTCCCGCACGGATTTCTTGAAGAATTTCCTGAAAAATTCCCTTTTCATTTTCAGCTTCTTCTCGTTCCTTTTTTTCTTTGCGGCTTTGAATCTCTTCACCCAGGTGTTGATATTCTTCCTGTAATTTGTGAATGTCTCGCCACGTATAAGAAGCTTCTTGCTCGATTTTTTCACGGCACACTTGCTTTTCTTTCAAGTTTTCATTCACTGCTTTATCAATGATTTTTTTGCGATTCTGCAGATTTTTCAGTGCATCTGCAAGATTCAGATCCAAGTCCCCCGCCGCATAATAGTTTGCAGCGAAATTCTTAAGCTCTGCTGCCAATGTCATCGCCGGTTCTACCTGCATCTGCTTAACGGAGATTGTATTTTCAAAAACCGTCTCCGTTAATCCTTCCAGCACTGTTTCCAAATCTCCATCTTCAATCGAAAGTGTCTCCCCATCATCCATGCAGAAAAGTTCTGCACATTTCGAATATTTGTCAAAGTTCCTTGTCAACAAAAAACTTTTTCCACCACTTTCTAACTGAAGTCTTCCCGCATAGTAATTTGGATTCTCCCATGGTTCATACATGCTAAAGGTGTCATTCACAGACGCACGGCCTCTCCCACGTTCTAATCCAAACAACATGCTTTTGATAAACGTATGAATCGTAGATTTCCCAGATTCATTTTCACCATATAAAACATGAATTCCATCTGAAAAATCTAGTGTTTTATTTGTAAATTTCCCAAAATGTTTTAATTCTAATTTCTGAATTTTCATATTATGTCCTTCTTGTTTCCATCAGCGCCTGAACTCCTTCGCATAATGCCAAGTATTCCACGCTCTCCTTCTCACAGTTCCCCCACTCTTCAATCAGACAGCCCAAAATATTATTTTTATTCTGTCTTTTTAATTTTTCAAAGTCATATGCCGGTTTCGTCTTATCGGTTAATTCAACAATATTTCCATAAACATCAAACCCAGACAAATCAAAGAGAATATCTGGATCACGAAAACCGACCAACTGTATTTTATATATATTCTGTCTTCCGTTTGCCTCGATGGTGCTTTTCACAAGGCTTTTCACCTGATGGCCTGACATTTCTTTCGTCACATCAATTGATAAATGTTTATACTCACGAATAGAAATCGGAACAAATTCTGTACGGCAGCCAGCTCTTGTAATCTCTCCCACGATGCAGCCGTGAACCCCTACGTCATTTTTATCAATTGGCTCTAAGGCTCCCGCATATGCAATACGATCTCGCACAAGATACTGTGGTTTATGAATATGACCAAGTGCTACATAGTCATACCCCAACTGTTCCAATTCTTCCTTTTTCACAGGAATATGCTTTTCATCTCCCCCGTGGAGCATAAATATCTCATAAGGCTGTCTTCCTTCTGCTGTTGCCCCTGCATATGTTTTTTCACGAATCTCTTTGCTGTGATAGCTATGCCCATAGACAGCAGTTCGAAGTTTCGGGAATTCCACATAATCAATCACTTTGTCCAGCAGCACATGCACATGGTCTGCCCACGCAAATGTACGATAGTAGGAATCCACTTTTAAATAGTCATGGTTTCCCACAATCATAACAACTTCGGTCTTTGACAATTTTGAGAAGATTGCATTTACTTCCTTCAATTCTCGCACCAACGGCTGTCTATGAAACAAATCTCCGCAGATGAGAAGCAAGTCAGCCTTTTCTTCTTCACACAAATCTATCACACGTTCAAAACTATTCCAGATTTCCTGACTTCTACTTGCGGCCTGCTTTTTTCCGACGTCCGGATTTGCCCCCAAATGTATATCGGCGGTGTGTACGAACTTCATTCGTCTTTTCCTCTCCCTCATTATTTTTATTCTTAGATGGCAATGAAACGATAAATTGTGTCTTCATGTCATCACTTTTCGCACGCACAGTTCCATGGTGGAGTTCCACGATTTGCTTCGCAATGGCAAGCCCCAGTCCTGCGCCACCAGTTCCTGTCGATCTTGAACCGTCCACACGATAGAATTTTTCAAAGATTGTCTGCAACATATCTCCCGGAATTCTATCGCCTTCATTGGTAAATGTAATCTCCACTTTTCCATTTTTCATAAGCGCGCGAATTTCAATTTTTGTGTTTGCATAGCAATATGCGATTGCATTTCGCAAAATATTGTCAAATACACGTGCAAGTTTATCCGGATCTCCATATACCACCAGATTATCTTCCACATGTACTTCACAGACCAGTTCCTTCTCCTGCAGAACTCCATAAAGTTCATCCGCCAGCTGCTCCAGCATCAACGACAGATTTATTTCTATTGGCTCTAACTCAATATTTTGCAAATTATATCTCGTAATATCGAAAAATTCATTGATCAACTCCCCTAAACGGAGCGATTTTTCCAGTGCAATATGGGTATACTTCTCCTTGTCTTTCGGATCCATGTCTGGATGGCTGTCTAACATAGAGAGGTATGCCACAATTGACGTTAACGGTGTTTTCAAATCATGTGCCAGGAAAAGCACAAGATCATTCTTCTTCTTTTCCCCTTCGATTGATTCCAATTCCTGTCTTTTCAATGTAGCCTTAATCTCATTTAGGCGAATCTCAATCGGCTTCAATTCCGTGATTAAATGAATCGGTTCCGTAGAATCTGACATAATATTTTCAATTCCATCTCCCACCTGATCCAGATATCGGATGGTCTTGGAAATTGCCACATAATAGAACAACGCAAATAAAAGCAAAAATCCTATGATTGTGAAAAACAATTTGTTATCCCCGAACCAGCGCCAATACAAACTGATTGCTTCCTGTTCTTCAACACCAAATGTCATGATCACTTTTAAGAAGATTTGCGAAATTTCATCGTTATAGACTCCATCGATTACGTAATTCTGGAGAAACACTCCGACCAATACGGTCAGCGCTGTAACTAACACTGTCTGCAAAAGCAGCGTAAATTTCAGTTTTCGATAATTACTCTTCAACTTTATATCCAACTCCCCATACTGTCTTAATGAAATCAGATTTTCCTGTTGGTCCACTCATCTTCTCACGCAGATGTCTAATGTGTACCATTACAGTATTGTTGCTATTTTTATAATATTTTTCATTCCATACTGTCTCAAAAAGTTCTTCAGAACTAATGACTTTTCCACGATTTTCACACAGAAGCCATAAGATATCGAACTCAATCGGAGTCAGTGTAAGCGGCACTTCATTGTATACACACTCGTGTGATGTCTTATTTAACAAAAGGCCACCAAAATCTATCACTTCTCCAACTTCTTTTCCCGCGTCATTATACTGGGTAGAACGGCGAATCTGCGCTTTCACACGCGCCACCAGTTCCAGTGGATTAAATGGCTTCGGAATATAATCATCTGCTCCCAGCGTCAATCCCGTAATCTTATCCATATACTCTGTCTTTGCAGTCAGCATAATCACTGGAAATGTATATTTCTCTCGAATCTGCTTCAGAATCTGAAAACCATCAATATCTGGAAGCATAATATCCAGAATTGCAAGGTCGATTTTCATACTATGTATGCAATCTAACGCATCCTGTCCTGTATAGAACTTGTATACGTTATATTGATCATTTTGAAGATATAATTCAATTACGTCTGCAATCTCTCTTTCATCATCCACTACTAAAATATTCATACGAACCTCCTACCTTTCGCTCCCCATCTCGTGATACGTTCGAGTATAAAAGAAAAGGGGCTTTTTACGCAAGGAAACACACAACGCTGTATCCCTGCTCAAAAAACCCCACTCAGCTGCTTATAATTCGCAGTTATTTACTGTTCTTGGGAATGGAATTACGTCACGGATGTTACCCATGCCTGTCAGGTACATTACGCAGCGTTCAAATCCAAGTCCAAATCCAGAATGTCTTGTTGAACCATATTTTCTAAGATCAAGATAGAATTTGTAATCTTCTTCTGCAAGACCCATCTCTGCCATTCTTGCACGAAGTTTATCATAGTCATCTTCTCTCTGGCTTCCGCCGATAATTTCACCAATTCCAGGAACAAGACAGTCCACAGCTGCTACTGTTTTTCCATCTTCATTCATCTTCATATAGAATGCTTTAATATCCTTTGGATAATCTGTAACGAATACTGGACGTTTGAATACTTCTTCTGTCAAGTAACGTTCATGTTCTGTCTGAAGGTCTGTTCCCCATGTCACCTTATATTCGAACTTATCATTGTTCTTTTCAAGGATCTCTATTGCTTCTGTGTAAGTAACTCTAGCGAAATCAGAAGATACTACATTTTCCAGTCTTTCCAGAAGTCCCTTGTCTACAAATGAATTGAAGAACTTCATTTCTTCTGGTGCATTCTCAAGTACATAGTTAATTACATATTTGAGCATTGCTTCTGCGAGCATCATGTTATCATCCAAATCTGCAAATGCCATCTCTGGTTCAATCATCCAGAACTCTGCAGCGTGGCGTGTTGTGTTAGAGTTTTCTGCACGGAATGTTGGTCCAAATGTGTAGATGTTGCGGAATGCCTGTGCATATGTTTCCCCGTTCAACTGGCCACTTACTGTAAGGCTTGTCTCTTTTCCGAAGAAGTCATTGCTGTAATCTACTTTTCCATCTTCTGTCTTTGGAAGATTTTCCATATCTAATGTTGTTACGCGGAACATCTCTCCAGCACCTTCACAGTCACTTCCTGTGATCAATGGTGTGTGAACATATACAAATCCTCTTTCCTGGAAGAACTTGTGGATTGCATATGCACATAAAGAACGAACGCGGAATACTGCCTGGAATGTGTTTGTTCTAGGTCTCAAATGAGAAATTGTTCTCAAATATTCGAAACTGTGACGTTTCTTCTGCAATGGATAATCTGGTGCAGATGCGCCTTCAATCTCTACGCTGTCAGCCTGAATTTCAAATGGCTGTTTTGCCTGTGGTGTTGCAACAAGTGTACCTGTTACGATGATTGCTGCACCTACGTTTAACTTAGAAATCTCAGCAAAGTTGTCCATTGTGTCATGATATACTACCTGTAAAGGTTCAAAAAATGTTCCATCATTTACTACGATAAATCCAAATGTCTTAGAGTCGCGGATACTGCGAACCCAACCACCTACTGTAACTTTTTTATCAAGATACTGTTCTTTGTTCTTAAATAACTCCTTAATTGTAAGCAAATCCATGTCTGTTACTCCTTTTGTCTCTCAAAATTCTTTCCTTATTGTAACATATTCTTTTTTATTTTTATAGTCTAATTCATCATTCCAATGTATGAGTGTCCACTAGCCTTCGTCATTTCATCCATTTTTTCAAATGTCACGCTGCTCTTTGTTCCCGTTTTTGCATCCAAGTAAGTCACGGTAGTGTCTCCATATCCAACCAAAATCACAGGGGAATCTTTTCCTACGATTCCAACAACCGGTGTTCCCTGGTTGATCACATAGAGCAGTTCTTCTGTGGTACATCCTGTCAGATCCAGACTCTTTCCATCGGAAAGTTCTTCCATTACCTGCAGCGGTGATTCCTCAGCTTCAAGCCCTCTCTGTACCTGTTTTACAAGTTCAGATTCTGAATCCAGTTGATACTGCAGGTCACGATTTCCTCGTTCCCAGACATACTGCTGTTCCCAGGAAACCACAACACCCTTATATTTTTCCGCATGCAGGATTGCCTCCCCTGCATCTTCGAAAATGCCGCGCAGGCGACCATGTCCGTATACATAGAATTCTTTCTCAGCTCCCATGTTGTCGAACATAACTTCCTTTGGTTTGTCACTGAACACTTGCTTTGGCTTCAGAATCTTTGGTTCCTTATCAGCCAGTCCGTCGCTGTAAGTAAGACGCATCTGTTTTCTCTTTAGTTCTGTCGTATAAGATTCCAAATAGATGTTACTCTTATCCACAGCTTCATTATTTGTAATGTAATCATCCGCAATGTTTTTGTAACCACTGCCTTTTTTCTTTGCTCGTTCAAGTGTAATCAGACCATCTTCGAATCCCGCATTCAGAACATAAATTCCTTCCTGCTCATATTCTTTGATGACTTCACCTTTTTTATTGCAAATTTGCAATTTGTACATTGGAATTCTCATTTCTCCTGACGCAGACATTCCTACATCAGATACCTTAGCGATTCCGCAAACTACGTCCGTTCCAACAAATCCAAGCGGCTGTATGCATTCATCCTCTGCACATTTGATCGTTCTTTCACTGCCGGAAGCTAGATTTTTAATTACGATTTCCTGTGCCTTCGTCACATCTTCATTCGTCTGGTATGCAATCAAGGAACTATCCTCTGCAATTCGATACTGATGTTCCGCCAGATTTTCCGCCAGTATATTCTCTGTATTCAAGTTCAGATTCATTTCATAAATGGTTCCGTTCGCCAGTACATACAGAAGTGCATCCGTTGCATCGTAGTAAACTAATTTTTTCAGTTCCTCTACCACATAACCGGAAGATTTGTTTGTTGCGATAAATACCTGCTCCTCTACAGAACTTTGGGAAATATTGTAGTTATAGATTGCAACTCCAACTTCCCCCTCATGTTCTCCGCGGTTCATGTAACCATATACCGCAAACATAAGATTTCCAAACTCATCACAATCCAAAAGTTTCACTTCATGTTTAGACACTCGATTTCTATCATCTGTATTTTCTGTAGATGAGAAGCTGAATACAAGAGACACCTCATCTGTATTCTTGTTATAACTCCACAGTTCATTTGCCTTTACAAATGCTACGATACTTCCGTCACCATTTACCATATACTGAACGTCTGGATTACCAATTCCAAGCAGCACACCTTTTTCGCTGAATGCCACCTGTGTTGGATTGAAAATCTGTTCCATCGTTCGGTCGTAATCTAGCAAATACGTCTGCTCTGCTGTTGCAATATGGCGTACGCGGAAAAATTCCTGAACTTTGTATTCGTCCATTTCATTTTCCTCTCCTTTGCAATGCACGGAGTATTCCAACACCACAGATGTGTAGACGCTGTTCATCTCCTTAATGCTCCATCGCACATTTCCCTCTATCTGTGGTTTTAATTCTCCCCATGTCACATGATCATAATCGGAGTGAATCGTCACATGATAGAACGAAGATGTATCTCCCTCGCCACTTGGTTCAATCGCCGTTCCAATGCCGGTTCCTTCAGCCTTGGCAAGTGCATTCTCATGAAAATCACGAATATAATCCAGACAGGAAAGAGCATTCATGTCCTGTGAATCCCGAATTCGTGTATAATAGTAAACTTTCTGATCATTTTCCAGGTTTATAACCAGCTCCAATACGCGTTCTTCTTCCAAAATTGTTGTGTCCTGAAGAAGAATTGACGCATCCTCATTAGGTTTCTCAATGCTGTCAGATAGCAGCTCTTCTTTCCCATCTAAGCTGTAGATCTGATAATCGATTTGAGTAATTTTCTGGTCATGTGCATCAATTTCCAAAGAAATATTTCCACTCGTCACAGGTGTGATGGAATCTCTGACTGCTGTCATATCCATCTCTTTCGCATATCCCGAAATGTTATTGATGGAATATCCGTGATAAGAAAACGAAATCTCCGGAAAAGTGGCAGCCCCCATGTCGGCAGTCATGCTTTCATTTCCCTGATTTGTGAAATGACTGAATATCACCACCGCGACAATAAATACGGCCACAAGAATCCCAGTATCTCTCAACCTTCTCTTTGTCCTTAATTTCATTCATTCATCCTCTTTAATTATCTATACTTTTCTGGTCTAACAATCTTCCCAGCGTTGGAGAAACATGCAGCAATTCTTCGCATGTCTGAATCTCCGCCTGATTGTCAGAACGTTTTCCAGTTTTGATTGCACGAATCAAAATATTCTTTGGCGTATGTTCCATATCGATAAATTCCAAAATCTGCACATGGTAACCTTCACGCTCCAGATATTCTGCGCGCAGTGCATCTGTCACAAGTGCAGCCATACGCTCCTTAATCAGTCCATATTTCATCAACGGTGCTAATTCCTTGCACTGCATCTGTCCATTTAACTCATGCTGACAGCATGGAACAGACAGAATTACTTTTGCATTCCATCCAACTGCCTTTTCCAGTGCAAAGTCCGTTGCTGTATCGCACGCATGCAAAGTTACTACCATATCCACTTCATCTGCGCCTGTATAATCAGCAATATTTCCTTCTAAAAACTTCAGTTTTTCGTAACCATATTTCTCGCTGAGTTCATTACAGTGACGAATAACATCTGTTTTAAGATCAAGACCAATAATGCGGATATCATACTGCTTCATCTCATGCAAATAATAATACATTGCAAATGTCAGGTAAGACTTTCCACATCCAAAATCTAAAATTGTAAGTTCTCTTCCCTTATCAAGCTGTGGAAGAATATCCTCGATAAATTCCAGGAATCGATTGATCTGACGGAATTTATCAAAGCGAGAACGCACAATTTTCCCTTCTTCTGTCATAACACCAAGATCCTGCAAAAATGGAACTTTCATTCCCTCTTCCAGAATGTAGCGTTTCTTGCGGTTATGAGACATGTCCGCTGGCCCTGTCTGATTTTTCTGTGCTTTCTTCTTAATTGTAACCTTTCCTTTCTTACTAATCAGCACAGTGCAGGTCATCTTCGTTGTCTCAAACTGCATCTGCTTCATATTCTCCATACATTTCAGAATACTTTCTTTCGCATCCTCTGGATTCAAATTCTCATGAAATGCCTGTCGGTTGCGGAAAGTTTCTACCTGAAACAAAAGCTCATCCTTATGAAGAATTGGGCGAACCTTAATCTTCGTCGCCGCTTCCTTGTCTCTCGGATTGCTAAGAACCGCAGAAATGAAGTCTTTATTTAAATTTTCCTCTAAAAGTAATCTTAATTCATTCATAATAGTATATTGTAATATTTTTTACGCTTCTGCGCAAGTAGGGACATGGATAAATGAAATGAGATGGTGTTTTTTGCAAAACACCATCTCATTTCACGTTCTTCCCTACACCATTGGGAATCTAATTGTTACCTTAAACAAGTCTCCGTCCAAGTAGATATTAAATTTTCCACCTTGAAGTTGTGTCAGGTTCTGTGCAATGGATAATCCTAATCCGCTGCCCTCTGTACTTCTTGATACATCCCCGCGAATGAATCGTTCTGTCAGTTCATCTGCTGAGATATTCAGTGGCTGCTCTGAGATATTCTTCAGTGTAAAGACTGCCTCGCCATTTTCTGCTCGAAGCTCTGCATACACACGGCTTCCTGTCATCGCATATTTTGCTGCATTGTTATAAATATTTTCCAATACTCTCCATGTGCGTCGTCCATCTACATGAATAATGATCTCTTCCTCTGGCAGTGTAAGAATCTCTGTCAATCCACGTTTCTCGAATTTTTCACCGAATTCTCCACTTGTCTGTTGAATCATTTCCACCAAATTAATTCTCATAAATTCCAAAGAAATATTTCCAGAACTTACTTTTGAAGCTTCAACAACATCTTCTGTCAGCACTTTTAATCTCTGAGATTTTTGTTCCAAAACTTCCAGATATCTCTGAATCTTTGGATCTTTGAAATCTTCTTTCTTCAATAAATCTACATAATTAATGATAGATGTCAGTGGTGTCTTAATATCATGTGACACATTTGTAATCAGATCTGTCTTCATGCGTTCACTTTTCATACTCTTTTCAACAGCAGCATCCAGTCCTTCACCAATTCTGTTCACTTTTTCTGCGACTGCTTTCTGGTCTGGAATCATTTTCTCTGTTGGAATCTTATAATCCAGATCACCGCCTGCAATTCTTGTAATTCCCTGTACAATTTTTTCTCTTCCGATTGCATAAATGATCAGTCCTGCTGCCCCAGCAAATAGCACAAGCAGCATAAAGAGGAATGCGAGGAAATCCCCACCACCCGTAAACATCACCATTGCAATCAGCAAAAGGATTGCAACAAATACGCCATAAATAATCAAGATTTTCCACAGACTATGCAAATTTTCAAATAGATATCCACATAATGCAAGGAATTTTTTCAACACACTGTTTTTCCACAAAGTGCCTGCCTTAATTCTTCGTACCAGACTCAAATATCCACTAAGCAACACTGCAAATGCTGCCACTTCAACAAGTGCCACACCACATGCACACAATAGAACGATGCCAATCGAAGTTGTGGAGAAATAATCATAGGAGAATACTCCGCATTCACCAACAATCATCATTCCAATTATGGCAATTCCGAATCCAACACCGAGAAATAGGATTGCTGCAATCTCTGTTTTCCAGTGGTCAAATCGAATCATGTGAAGTTCTTCGTCAGAATCTTTTCTTCCAGCAGTAATTGTGAGCCAGATGAATCCAAGTACAAAAAGGATTGCTCCAAGAAGCCCCACATAGATGATTGGTCTCACTACTGCAACATTTTCTTTATAATTTAAAGCACCCACATAAAATTCATCTTGCACAGGGTACTCCGTGTTTACTGCTATTACAAATGTAGCGTCCGCACTATCTGCCGAAATATCCTCCACCAGTTCCTTCCAATAGGAAGCATTGCTTTTTGGAAGATTCGTTTCAAATCCTGCTAATGTAGATCTTACAACCACGTAGCGCCCACGATTTTTCAACTCATCCATGTATTTTTTCGCAGAAGAATACTCTTTGTATTTCGCAATATTAGAAGTTACCTGCTTGGTCTTCGGATTGATATACAAATAGCTCAGATTTGTATTGCCTTCTGTAATTCCACTGTCTGTATTCTCGTAGGATTCCCATTCTGATTCTAAATAGGATGCACACTCCCCGTACATCTTGTAAACATCATTCAAATGTCCGTTCCATTTTTTATTATGATTTACAAGATCAAGAATAGAATCTGCACCATCTGGTTTTGGAACTCCCTCATAGTAGTATCCTGTATACAACCAACAGTTCTCATACAGTTCATTTCCATTTTTATCTCGAACTACAATATCATATTCAGAATCATAATCTGACAAATAATCCAGCACTCTGGAATCATTTCCATAATCTTCTTTGTATCTACGGAAACCGTCTATTTCAAGCTGTTTCTCTCCGATCATGGAAGAGAATTCTCCGTATGTATAATACTCATAACTTTCATCTGTCTTCTGACATACAACAATCTGGTCATCCACACTGTTGTATTCATCACTATAATCCGAATTTCCTAACATATCACCCAGATAAAAAGCAAGTCCACTCTTGTTTTTCCCGGATACCGTATACTTTTCATAAAATTCTTTAATATCAACTAACTTATCTGGATTATATGTTCCATTTGTCGTAAAAAGTTCCTGTGAACCTACTCCCTCCACAATCTGCCAGGCATAACGCTCTAGCTTTTCCTCAAACGCCAAAGAATTTTCATATGTCTTAGATTTTTTTCCTTCCGCTACTTCTTCTGCTATTTGCGGAAATGCACATACACACAGCATACTGACAACCACCAGTGCCAAGCACACATGTTCCAATGCAAGAAGAATTGTTTTTACTATATTAGACCGATACCATTTTCCTTTCATATTAAACTCCCTTCTAGAGCTTCTCCACCTTATATCCAACTCCCCATACCACTTTCAGATATCGTGGTTCTTTTGGATTAATTTCAATCTTTTCACGAATATGGCGAATATGTACGGCTACTGTATTATCAACGCCTATCGCATCTTCATTCCATATTTTTTCGTAAATCTGATCGATAGAGAACACTCTCCCCTGATTTTTCACAAGCAACAATAAAATATTATACTCAATCGGCGTAAGCCTTACCGCCTCGCCGTCCACAGTCACTTCTTTCAGATCATCATTGATCATCAGGCCGCCAGTAGAATACACGTTGTCATTCTTCACTCCCGCAGTACTTCCCAGTTTCGTGTATCGTCGCAGCTGAGACTTTACTCTGGCTACCAGTTCCAGCGGGTTAAATGGCTTTGTCACATAATCATCTGCCCCGATGTTCAACCCAAGGATCTTATCTGCATCCTCTGATTTTGCGGATAAGATAATAATTGGAACATTATTATTTTCACGAATTTTCAATGTTGCACGAATTCCATCCAGCTTCGGCATCATTACGTCGATTACAAGAAGGTCTATCTTCTCACTGTTCATTACATTCAGTGCTTCCATTCCATCGTACGCTTTGGAAACTTCATAACCTTCCTGAGTCAAATATATATCAATTGCCTCTACGATTTCCTTATCATCATCACATACTAATATTCTTGCCATAATCATCACCTCCTCTTTACTATACAAGAATACCAGTGAATTTTTAAGAGATGGTTTGCAAATTTATTAAGATATTATGAAGATTATTCCATCATTTTCTGTCCATTTTTTACGTTTTTTGTCGAAACATTTTGACTCAAATATGATATCCGTTATAATAAGAATATGTACCAGTTATCTTTATAATAAGCAAAGGGGGATTTGTTATGAAGAATATGGAATCACAAAGTTATCGTACTTATCAGATTGAATTACTGATCCGCTCTCTTGGAATTGGTGCGACCTACCGTGGTTACCGATACTTAAGCTATGCAATACTTCTATGTTTAGAAGATGAGAATTACCTCTTATCGGTCAGCAAGCTGTTGTACCCAGAAGTTGCTCGGGCATATTCCACGACAGATTGCAGTGTCGAATGAAACCTTCGTACGATTATTAAGATTTGTTGGGAACGAGGTAATCGCAATCTATTGGAAGAAATGGCAATGCATCCACTTACATGTAAGCCGACTTCTGGTGAATTTCTAGATATTCTGGTAGACCATATTCGGCGAACTGCAAGAGAAGTTTCTGCCTGTTAGATTTTCTTCCGAACTTCTTAAGTTAGTCTTAAGAAACTTTCTCATTCTTTTATAGAATCAACATAGTTTAGACACATTTGTAACTTATACTATTAATCAAGATAGTTGATGAACACATCACTATCTCCCCCTCATGAAGTATTCGTCAGGGAAACCGGGCGAAGCACTTTACTCTCATTCCTTTAGATAACTATAAAAGCAAAACCCGCTAACCAATTGGCTAGCGGGTTTTTGTTGCCCTTATTTATTTTGTTTTCTTTGTTACTTCATCAAATTCTGCATAAATCTCTGCGCTTGGTTCTTTTGTCAACAAACTTACAACTACAATTGCAATCAATGAAAGAATGAATGCTGGAAGTAATTCGTAAATATCGAAGATTCCGCCAAGTGGGCGTACCGCGTATTTCCAAACAAATACCATTACACCACCTGTAAGCATACCAGCAATTGCTCCTGGAAGTGTTGTTCTTCTCCAGAAGAGTGAGCAGATCATAACACCTGCGAATGCTGCTCCCATTCCTGCCCATGCAAAGGATACGATTCCAAATACACTTGAGTTAGGGTCTCTTGCTAAGAATACACCGATTACACTGATTGCAAGAATTGTAAATCTTGCAACTGTAAGTCCCTGCTTATCTGTTAATTTCTTTCCAAAAAATTCCTGAACAATATTCTCTGATACACTAGATGCCGCTACCAAAAGCTGGCTATCTGCTGTGGACATTGTTGCTGCAAGAATTCCTGCCAGGATGATACCTCCCAAAACTGCGGAGAAGAATCCATGTTCTGTCAAAAGACTTGTAAGTGCGATAATAACTCTTTCAGGGTCATCTAATGCTGGCATTGCTCCAGCTTCTACAACTGCAAGTCCAACAATACCGATAAAGATTGCTACACCCATAGCAATTACAACCCAGATACTTGCTACTCTTCTAGAAACTACTAAGTCTTCTTCCTTCTCAATTGACATAAATCTTACTAAGATGTGTGGCATACCAAAGTATCCGATTCCCCATGCAAGAAGAGAAATGATTACTAATGGACTATAGGAAACTGCGCTTCCTGTCACTACATCATGAATATGATTGAATGATAAATATCCTGCAAGTGAATGTGCATTATCCATAACTGCATCCATACCACCTGCTTTGCTCACACCGAATGTTGTAATAGAAATCAATGCGATTGACATTACAATACTCTGAATAAAGTCATTTGTTGCTACTGTTGTAAATCCTCCGAGGATTGTATAAATAACAATGATTACTGCGAACATTACCATACCCTTTGTATAGTCTAATCCGAATAATGTGTTAAATAATTTTCCACATGCTGCAAATCCAGATGCTACGTAAGGTACAAAGAACACAACGATCATTACTGCTGCCATTGCAGAAATAATATGTTTCTTATCATGGAAACGATTTGCAAAGAAACCAGGAACTGTCATTGCATCAATCTTTTCAGAATAACGACGAAGACGTCTAGATACTAATAACCAGTTCAAATATGTACCTAATGCAAGACCTGCTGCTGTCCAAAATGGATCAGCAAGACCGCTTAAGTAAGCTACTCCTGGAAGTCCCATCAAAAGCCAGCTTGACATATCACTCGCTTCTGCACTCATTGCTACTACATAAGGACCCATTCCTCTTCCGCCAAGGTAAAAGTCCTCACTGCTCTTCTGCTTTCTGCCGTTATATACGCCAACCCCAATCAAAAGGCACATATACGCCAGAATCGTAATCAAAATTATAATACTTGTTCCACTCATATCTATTCTCCTTTCCGAATGAAAACCTCTATGTCTATTCTAAGAAGATGTTAAGATTTTGTCAAGAACAATATTACTTTTTTTAATGTCTGCATAAGATTTTGTAATGTTACTGTCGTTTTTCCATCCATTCAAGCAGATCTTTATAGACATTTTCTCGATCTGTCTCATTCAATATTTCATGTCTGTCCTTCGGGTACAGCTTCATATCTACCATCTGGATGCCTGCTTCTTTATATTTTTTATAAACCTTGGCAACGCCTTTTCCAAAATCTCCTACCGGATCATCCTGCCCTGCTACAAAGAAAATTGGAAGTTCTTTTGGAATCTTATCCACACTTCCCTTTGTCTCCAGAACTTTCATCCCCTCGAACATTTGATAATATCCACTCACAGTAAACGTAAAACTTGTCAAAGGATCTTTTACATAGCTGTCACGCATCTCTTTATCGGAAGTCACCCAATCTTTTGGTGTCTCTGCCGGTTCAAACTTTTTGTTAAAACTTCCAAAGCTAAGATTATTCACAAATTCGCTGCGATATTTCCATCCTTTTACCTTTGCCACTGTCTTACAGACTGCTTGCCCTGCTCGAAGCACTGCCATTGACTGGTAACCCGTACCCATAATAATTGCGCCGGCAAGTCCCTCTCCATACATCGTCAAATATTGACGAAGCAAAAAAGAACCCATGCTGTGCCCCATCATAAAGTAAGGCACCTCTGGATATTTTTTTCGTGTCATCGTACGAAGTCTATGGATATCTCCAATCACATATTCATTTCCATGAGTCTCATGGAAAAATCCATAATACTCCTTACTCTGCACAGACTTTCCATGACCAAGATGATCATGTCCGACTACGTAATATCCATGCTCTGTCAAATATCTTGCAAAAGCATCATAGCGATCAATATATTCCACCATTCCATGGCACATCTGCAGAACCGCCTTCACCTCGCCATCCGGAATCCACTCAATTGCATGAATACGCGTTCTCGAATCATTTGATAAAAACTGAAATTCTCTCTTCTCCATTCTTCCGCCTCCGTAGTTTTATATTTTACAAATATTGTAAACATCCCATCTTCCAAAGACAAGAAATAATTAAAAATCGATTTAATTGAGCAAAATGCAAAAGTGCCTGGTTTCGAGAGTTTCTCCTCTCAAAGCCAGGCACTTGTTATTTTATCTATCTTCCATCTTGATATAATCTCGATGTGGTGCAAGTGACTTATATGCTGGACGAATAATCTTGTCCACATTCTTAAGCTCTTCCAATCGATGTGCACTCCATCCAACAATTCTTGCTGCCGCAAAAATTGGAGTATACAGAGATGCTGGAAGTCCCAACATACTGTATACAAGACCGCTGTAGAAGTCTACATTGGCATTCACACCTTTGTAAATCTTACGTTTCTCCGCAATTACTTCTGGTGCCATTTTTTCTACCATAGAATACAATGCATATTCTTTCTGACATCCTTTTTCCTTTGCAAGCTGCTTCACGAATTTCTTAAAGATTTCCGCACGTGGATCTGAGACAGAGTAAATCGCATGTCCCATTCCATAAATCAGACCTTTCTGGTCAAACGCCTTCTTATCCAGTAAATCACACAGATACTGACGCACTTCTGCTTCATCTTCCCAATCGTGAACTTTTTCCTTCATATCCTCGAACATCTGCGTTACTTTGATATTTGCTCCGCCGTGTTTTGGTCCTTTCAACGATGCCATTGCTGCCACCATTGTAGAATATGTATCTGTTCCTGAAGATGTAACTACATGAGTTGTAAATGTAGAGTTATTTCCTCCGCCATGATCCATATGAAGCACTAATGCCATATCCAGAATCTTTGCTTCTAATTTCGTATACTTTCGATCTTCTCGAAGCATCATCAGAATATTCTCTGCTGTAGAAAGCTCTGGTGATGGAGAATAGATGTAAAGGTCATCTCCTCTTCGGTAATTAAATGCATGATATCCATACACCATCAGCATTGGGAACTGGCTGATCAAATTCAGGCACTGACGAAGTACATTCGGAATCGATGTATCATCTGCTTTTGCATCATAAGAATACAGATTCAAAATCGAACGTGATATGCTATTCATCATATCTCTGCTCGGAGCCTTCATGATAACATCGCGTACAAAATTTGGTGGCAATGTTCTTCTCTCCACAAGTGTATTATGAAATACTTCTAACTCGCTCTGTGTTGGAAGTTCTCCAAACAAGAGCAAATACGAAATTTCTTCAAATCCAAAATGTTTCTCTTTCAAGAAGCCATTGACCAGATCTTTGACGTTATATCCTCGATAATACAAATTTCCTGCACATGGGACTTCTTCGCCATTCACAATCTTTTTCGCACGTACATCTGATACATTCGTAAGACCTGCAAGTACACCTTTTCCGTTTAAGTCTCGCAGTCCTTTTTTTACGTTATACTCAACGTATAATTCACGATCAATCGCATTCTTCTCTTCACACAGAGATGCAAAATGCTGAATCTCTGGCGTAATTTCAAATAAAGCTCTCTCTACACTGTTTGGCATATTCACGTTCCTTTCTGTTCGCGTTTGCTATAATGTCTGTTTCTGCTTAATATAGTTACTGAGTTTTGCAAACTCTTCCAAGGACAATGCTTCCCCTCTCACTCCTGCACCTTTACCAAGCTGTTCTACTGCTTCTGTAATCACTTCTTTTGGAAGTGACAGCTTGTCAGAATTATTCAATCCATTCACAAGTGTCTTTCTTCTCTGATTAAATGATGCACGAATGATGTCAAACATTAATGTTTCATCTTCTACTTCTACTGGCGGTTTTTCATGACGAGTCAGACGAATCACTGCTGAGCCGACTTTCGGACGTGGCATAAAGCAATTTGGCGGAACATTCGCCACAATATATGGATCTGCATAATACTGCACTGCAAGTGATAATGCTCCATAATCTTTATTTCCAGGACCTGTCTGCATACGGTCTGCTACTTCCTTCTGGACCATAACCGTAATGCTTTCCACCGGTACTCCATGTTCAAAAAGCCCCATGATAATTGGTGTCGTGATATAGTATGGAAGATTTGCAACCACTTTAACAGGTTTTCCCCCATTCTCTTCGTCTGCTAATTTCTTCAGATCCACTTTCAAAACGTCATCATTAATAACCCTCACGTTATCATATGCGCTCAACGTATCTTCCAGGATTGGAATCAGATTCTTGTCAATCTCAACTGCAACAACTTTCCCTGCTGCCTCTGCCAGATACTGCGTCATCGTTCCAATTCCAGGACCAATCTCCAGAACCATATCGTCCTTTGTAATGTTTGCTGCACGTATGATCTTCTCTAATACATGCGTGTCTATCAAAAAGTTCTGTCCAAACTTTTTTTGAAAATTAAATCCATACTTCTGCAATACTTCAATTGTATTCTGTGGATTGCCTAATGTAGGTTTTGTCATAGCATTCTCCCTCATTCTTCAATAGTTATGGTCTATTATAC
>CAZPZR010000023.1:0-26773 GCA_964591105.1 uncultured Lachnospiraceae bacterium
CATGGATTTATTAATAATATTTTTTTAAATAAATTAATTTTATTTTTTTTGCTTTATTTTCGCGTTTCCGGTCGTACCTCGCTCAATCAATTTTGGCTCATATTCTACATGATATGTACTGATCGGCTCGATGTCGGAATACTGTGTGTAATTCGAAACAATTTTCTTCATAATGATGTCGCAGGCATCTCTTCCCTTAAACACGACAAAATGTTCTATCGTTGTCAATGACACTTTATGCATACGTGCAAACAGTGTATTATCGCATCCCATTACAGAAATATCTGCTGGAACTTTTATCTTCGCTTCATGAAGCGCATCTAAAATCCCAAATGCAATCATATCATTCAATCCTACAATTGCCGTAATGTCTTTCGTTTCACTCAAAAGTTCTTTCGTCAGCTCATAGCCAATTCGATATTCCGAATCGATATGCGCAATATTTTCATCAAATTCTTCCTTCGCAGCCTTGATAATCACATTGTCTTTAATTCCTGCCTCTGCAAATTCTTTCAGAAAGCCTTCTACACGTTTGGAACGCTGCTTTTGCCGCACAGTCAATGGTGGAGCAATATACGCAACTTTTCGATGACCAAGTTCCAGCAAATGTTTCGCCATAAGACGTCCAAGTTTTGAATTATCCAGTTCCACTGCATCTACGTCCAATTTTTCATTTTGATTGTTGATAATTGCAACTGGTATTTTCTTCGATAAATCTTGCACGCGATCCATGAAGCAGTGGCTTGGATTGCAAGTATATATAATCCCTGCCGGCTTCAAGTCCCACATCATTTTCAAATATCGCTCTTCCATACGGAGGCTTCTCTGCGTATTGCACACAAACAGTGCAAAGCCCTGCTCCTTGGCTCTGGATTCAATCCCCTGCAGAAGCATCACATAGTACGGATTGGTAAGATTGGAACAAAATACGACCAACAATTTTTCTTTTTTATTCTCTTTTCTTGCTTTTCGTTTTTGCGGAACATATCCAAGTTCTTCCGCTGCTTTTTCTACCTTCTCAATGGTCTCTTTCGAAAATGATACATTATATTTCTTATTTAATACCATGGATACTGTCGATTGCGATACCCCTGCCGCTTTTGCAATATCTGTAGATGTCACTTTCTTCTTCGTCACAATTTGCCTCCAAATTCTTCGAATAGAAATTTATTATAATGTGGTTCTTCCGTCCAGCGCTCTCAACAACGTCACTTCATCAATGTATTCCAAATCTCCACCAACCGGAACTCCGCTGGCAATTCTGCTCACTTTGATTCCTGTCGGTTTAATCAGCTTGCTGATATACATCGCTGTCGTTTCCCCTTCGAGACTTGAATTTGTCGCAATGATTACTTCATCCACGTCCTTCTCCAGTCTCTTGATCAATTCTTTTAACTTAATATCTTCTGGACCAATTCCAAGCATTGGTGAAATTGCTCCGTGCAGCACATGATAAACTCCATTATATTTTCCTGTTTTCTCATACGCCGCCAAATCTCTTGTATTTTCTACTACCATGATTGTGCTGTGATCTCTTCCTGAGTTCGCACAGATTGGGCAAAGTTCTTGGTCTGTCAATGTACAACATTCTGCACAGTAACGTACATTTTGCTTCGCTTCCACCATGGTATTTGCAAGTCTCTGAACTTCCTCTTCCGGCAAATGGATTAAATGAAAAGCCAGCCTTGCCGCTGACTTTGCACCTATGCCTGGGAGACGAGACAATTCTTCAATCAGTCTGCTGATTTGATTACTGTAGTAATCCATTCTTTCTACTCCCTGACTTTCTTTTCTTCTTGTAATCTTAGAACATTCCTGGCATTCCACCTGTGAATTTGGACATTGCTGCGGATGATTCAGAATCTACTTTTGTAAGTACTTCGTTGATTGCTACAACCAAAAGGTCTTCTAACATTTCTACATCATCTGGATCTACAACTTCTTCGTCTAATTTCACTTTTACAACTTTCTTAGAACCTGTCATTGTAACTTCTACAGCACCGCCACCAGCTGTTGCTGTAAATTCTTTTGTCTCCATTTCTTTCGCTGCATCTTCCATCTGGCGCTGCATTTTCTGTGCCTGTTTCATAAGATTTGCCATATTTCCCGGCATTCCGCCACCTGGGAATCCACCTCTTTTTGCCATAATTTTGTCCTCCTGTTTTGTCAGCAGAGTTAATCCTCCACTGTAATTTCCATATTAATAATATTTTCAAGGTCTACGTAACTGTCTTCAAATCTACGTCCATTTTCTACATAGCGAACGTCAATATCAATTACTTTACCGATTTTGTCGGCAATCAGACCTGAAATTTCTTCCTTGTGAGCCTCTGTTCCTACTACTCCGGCGCTCACTTCATCCGGAAGTACAATCTGCAGTCGATTTCCTTCTCCCGCACACAACTTTGCTTTTTTCAAATAGTTGCGAAGCATCGGAGACGCATCTTGTGCTACTCGACGAAAATCTTTTACAACTGCTTTCACATCTTCTGGAACTGCCTGTGGAAGTTCCGGTTTTTTCGCTGGTGCTGCTACCTCTTGCTTATCAACGTAGACAATACGCTCGCGCCCTGTCGTCTCTGGGAGTCCTTGCTCCAATTGTGTCTCAATCGCACGAATTCGATCCAACAGTGAATCCTGATTAGTCTCCATTGCCGGTCTGCAAAGCTTGATCAACGTCACTTCCAAAAGCACGCGCTTCTGTGTGGAATACTTCAGCTGTCCAGTCAGTTCTGAGAACACACGAATGTAACGAATCAATCGATCATTATCAATCATCTGTGCTTCTTCTTTTAATCTCGCAAGATTTTCTGTAGATACATCCAGCACATCTTCCATATTGTCAGAGCTTTTCACTAAAAGCAGATTGCGAAGGTACCAGGTAAAATCTGTTGCAAGCTGTGAAAGTTCACGCCCTTGCATCACCATTTCTTCCACAACACCGATTACTTGATGCACATCCATTTCCAACAAACTTCTGAGCAGTCGGCTGAACACCTCCGTATCAACTGCGCCAAGCACTTCCAATACATGGTCGTACGTCAATCGCTCACCGATGTGGAATGCCGCACACTGATCCAAAAGACTCAAAGAATCTCGCATAGATCCGTCTGCCATACGTGCAATGTAACGCACAGCTTTTTCCTCTACATCCCATCCTTCTTTGTCAATCAGCTCTGTCAGTCGTCTGGAAATTGTCTCGATAGAAATTCGTTTGAAATCATATCTTTGGCAACGACTCAGAATCGTTACTGGTATCTTATGTGCTTCAGTTGTCGCCAAGATAAATATAACATATTCCGGCGGTTCTTCCAATGTTTTCAGTAATGCGTTAAACGCACCGATAGAAAGCATATGAACCTCGTCGATGATGTACACTTTATATCTTCCCTCTGTTGGTCTGTAGGCAACCTCCTCGCGAATCTCACGGATATTGTCTACACCGTTGTTAGACGCTGCGTCAATCTCAATCACATTCATCGATGTATTTGCCGCGATTGAACGACACATCGCACACTCCCCACATGGACTTCCATCCACAGGATGCTCGCAGTTTACTGCTTTTGCAAATATCTTAGCAACCGTTGTCTTTCCTGTCCCGCGGGTTCCACAGAACAAATATGCATGCCCAATGCGCTCAGCTTTGATCTGATTCTTCAAGGTTTCAACAATTGCATCTTGCCCTTTTACATCTTCAAATTCATCCGGACGAAACTTCCGGTATAATGCCATATATGACATTTCGTACACCCCTTCTGGATTTAAAATCATTTTTTTATTTTAAGCCATACATAGATAATTATACCTTTTGAAAGGGTTTGCGTCAATTAGAGACAGGGAGAAATGAAATCAGATTGTGTTTTTTGTAAAAAACACCGTCCACATCTCATTTATGCTATAATAAACTATATTATAATTTTAGAAAGCGGGTATTATTGTGGATAAATTAGATTTGAAGCTTTGGACTCTTGAAGCCAAAGGAGAAATTGTTCCTGATCGTTCTCTTTTGAAAACACCAGAGCAAATTGATGCGATTAGAAAAAGTGCTGATTTGAACACGGCTGTCCTCGACCACGTTGCTACACACATCAAAGCAGGTATGAGCACTGCCGATATTGATAAATTGGTTTATGATTTTACAACAGAGCATGGCGGAATTCCTGCACCTTTGAATTATGAAGGTTTTCCAAAAAGCGTGTGCACTTCCATCAACAACGTTGTGTGTCACGGAATTCCTGATGAGAATGAAATTCTTATCGAAGGTGACATCATTAATGTCGATGTTTCTACTATATTAAATGGATATTATTCCGATGCTTCTCGCATGTTCATCATTGGTGAGACTTCTCCTGAAGCGGAGCATCTTGTTCGTGTGACCAAAGAGTGTGTAGAACTTGGGCTTGCAGCCGCAAAACCATGGGGACATTTAGGTGATATTGCATATGCGATTCATTCTCACGCCCGTGCAAATGGTTATTCTGTTGTTGAAGATATTGGCGGACATGGAATCGGGTTAGAATTCCACGAAGAACCTTATGTCAGCTACGTTACACCAAAGGGAACAGAGATGGTTCTTGTTCCGGGAATGATGTTTACGATTGAGCCAATGATTAACCAGGGTGGACCTGATTTCTTCATTGATGAGGACAATGGTTGGACCGTTTATACAGAGGACGATGGTCTGTCTGCCCAGATTGAGTACATGGTTCTTGTTACCGAAACCGGAATTGAAGTTCTTACGAAATAATATATTAATATCCCAGAGCGGCTGCTTTCGCAACCACGCTGGGATATTTTCATAAATTTTACCACTTAAACTTATATGCTGTTCTTGTGCGATAAGTTTCTCCTGCCTTACAAATTGGGCCCTCAAAATTCTCGTGATTGATCGCATCTGGATAATACTGTGTTTCAAAACAAATTCCCTGTCTGTGTTTATACACAGCATCCTTTTTTCCATGCTCTTCTACAAGGAAATTGCCGGAATACATCTGAATCCCCGGAAGATCTGTATAAACTTCCATTGTAATTCCACTTACATCACCCGTCATTTCCGCTACTTTTGCATAACAGCCATCATTATTCAGACACCAGTTATGATCGTAGCCTTTCCCAAACACCAATGCTTCATAGGATGCTTCAATATCTCGACCAACTGCTTTCTTTTCACGGAAATCCATTGGCGTTCCTTCTACCGGAACAATTTCTCCAGTTGGAATTGATTCTGCGTCTGCTCGTGTAAATGTTTCTGCATCCATCCAAACCTGATGATTAACAATACTTCCAGACGCATGTCCATTCAGATTGAAGTAACTATGATTTGTCAAATTCATAATAGTATCTGCATCTGGTGTTCCCACATAATCAATCTGCACTGCATTATCTTCTGTGAGTGTGTATGTCACAGCGATTCGAACTGCCCCAGGATATCCCTGGTCGCCATCCGGACTTTCAAGAGTCAGTGTGATGCTGTTTTCTGTCACTTCATCTACATTCCAGAGACGACAGTTGTAAAAGTCATATCCACTGTGAAGATTATTTTTTCCATCATTTTGATCTAACTGGTATGATTTTCCATTGATACAGAATGATGCTTTTCCAATTCGGTTGGCATTTCTACCAACTGTCGCTCCAAAGAAGGTTCCCTTTGCTGTTTCATAAGCTACTGGATCTTTATATCCAAGCACAACATCACACAATTCCTGCGCATTTGCTGGAATCTGTAACGAATATAAAGTCGCACCAAAGTCTGTAACTTCCATAATCATTCCATTTGCATTTTCAAATGTATATAAGGTTGCTTCTTCACCTTTTGTATTTTTCCCAAAAAAGCTGTGTTTCATCACTGCCACCGCCATTTCTGATTATTTATAAAACACATTGCCAAGCATCAAATCTTTCTTGAAATCTCTGATCTTAGTATCTTTGTCAATGTATACTGCTTCGATTCCCATTGCTTCTGCCCAGTCGCCCATCTGTTCAGCTGTTAAGTCGTAAGAAAATGCTGTATGGTGTGCTCCACCAGCAAGAATCCACGCTTCTGTTCCTGTAATCAAGTTTGGTTCTGGTGTCCAGAATGCAGTTGCTACTGGAAGTTTTGGCATTGGTTTTTCGTTTTTCTTACAATTTACATCCTGAATAATCAGACGGAATCTATTTCCAAGATCAATCAATGATGTCGCAATACCTTTTCCTTCTTTTGATGTAAATACAAGACGTGTAGGATCTTCTCTGTCTCCCATAGAAAGTGGCTGGCACTTAATGCTGATAGGACCATCTGCAATTGTTGGACAAACTTCCAACATGTGTGCCTGAAGGATTCCTTCTTTTCCCGGAACTAAGTTATATGTATAGTCTTCCATGAAAGATGTTCCTTTTGCGTCTTTCATTCCAGCCGTCATAAGTTTCATTACACGTACCATCGCAGCTGTTTTCCAGTCACCTTCTCCACCGAATCCGTAACCTTTTTCCATCAATCTCTGAATTGCAAGTCCTGGTAACTGCTGAAGTGAACCAAGATCACCGAAGTGAGTTACAATTGCATGATAATCTTTCTCTTTTAAAAATCTTTCAAATCCAAGCTCAATCTTTGCCTGCACTGCTACATGTTTTCTGAATTCTTCTGGATCTCTTCCTTCTAAAAGGATATCATATTTGTCGTAATATTCTTCTACTAATGTGTTTACATCGCCTTCTGCTACATCTTCCACTGCTGCTGCAATTTCATTTACAGGATATGCGTCAATTTCCCATCCAAATTTGATGTGCGCTTCTACTTTGTCACCTTCTGTTACAGCAACATTTCTCATGTTGTCAGCAATACGCATTACACGTACATGACTACTTTCTAAGATACCTACTGCAGTTCTCTGCCAAGAAGCGATTCTTTCCTGAGTTTCTTTGTCTTCCCAATATCCCATAATAACTTTACGGTTTTTGTTCAGACGTGTGAAAATATGTCCAAATTCTCTATCTCCATGTGCAGCCTGGTTTTCATTCATGAAGTCCATATCGATTTCATCATATGGAATCTCACGATTGTACTGTGTATGGAAATGAAGCAATGGTTTACGAAGTTCTTTTAATCCCAAAATCCATGATTTTGCTGGTGAGAATGTATGGCACCATGTGATTACACCTGCACATTCATCATCAATATTTGCTTCATTAAATGTTTTTCTGATTAATTCATTTGTGATTAATGTTGGTTTCCATACAACTTCATATGGAAGCACTCCTGATGCATTCAATGCATTTACAATAATTTTAGAATGTTCTGCTACATTTTTCAGACATTCATCTCCGTATAAATCCTGGGAACCTGTACAAAACCAAAATTTGTAATTTTTTGTAACTAACATAATCTTTCTCTCCTTTTCTTATTTATAAATTTATTTTTGTCCGTAATAAGCATTTGCTCCATGCTTACGATAATAATGTTTATCCTGTAATTCCTGTGGTGCTGGCTGATTTTTTGAATTGATCACCTCACACTGTGCTGCCATTTTCCCAACTTCTTCTAAGACAACTGCGTTGTGCACTGCCTCATTTGCATCTTTTCCCCAGGTAAATGGACCATGATTTTTACAAAGAACCGCTGGAGTTGCTGCATAATCGATTCCTTTTGCTTCAAATTCGTCTGCTATCAGCACACCCGTATTTTTCTCATAAGCTTCTTCGATTTCTTCTTTTGTCAGATTGCGAACACACGGAACTTCTCCATAGATATAATCCGCATGTGTAGTTCCATAACAAGGAATTGCGCGTCCTGCCTGTGCCCAGCTTGTTGCCCATGGAGAATGTGTATGTACCACTCCGCCAATTTCTGGAAAACGATTGTAAAGTACCACATGAGTTGCCGTATCGGAAGAAGGATTGTATTTTCCTTCTACTTTGTTCCCTTCCAAGTCAACTACTACCATATCTTCTGGTGTCAATTTGTCATAATCAACTCCACTTGGTTTGATAACAAACAGCCCTTTTTCTCGGTCAATTCCACTTACATTTCCCCATGTGAATGTTACAAGCCCATGTTTTGGAAGAAGCATATTTGCTTCATAAACTTCTTTTTTCAACTGTTCTAACATCGTCTTCTCCCACCTTTACACTAAATGTTCTGCTGCCACCTGTTCGATCGCGATTCCTTTTTTATATCTTTCGATAAATGTTTCAAATCCTTCCACATCTTTTTCCTGTGGATCTAATTTCGTCCCTTTATTTCCAGCAAATACTTTATTTGCTAAGTAAGCTTCTAAACTTTCATTTTCTTCTTTGTTCAACATATATGCTGCAAGAACTGCCATTCCCCATGGTCCGCCTTCTCCTGCAGTTTCCATTACAGAAACTGGTGCGTTGATTGCTGCTGCAAGGATACTCTGTCCAACACCTTTTGTCTTAAACAGTCCTCCATGACCAAGCATCTCATCAATTTGTACATTTTCTTCTTTCAGTAGAAGATCCATACCAATTTTCAACGCTCCGAGTGCTGTAAACAGGTGAACTCTCATAAAGTTTGCAAGGTTGAACTTACTCTTTGGACTGCGCACAAATAACGGACGTCCTTCTTCTACATCTGTAATATTTTCTCCGGACAGATAACCATAAGAAAGTAGACCGCCACAGTCTGCATCTCCTTCTAATGCTTTGTTGTATAATGTCCCAAACAATTCGTTCATATCTACTTTCATACCAAAGCTTTCCGCAAATTCACGAAAAAGTCCTACCCAGGCATTCAAGTCAGATGTACAGTTATTTGCATGAACCATTGCAACCGGACTACCATCCGGTGTTGTTACCATATCAATTTCTGGATATACATTTTTCAATTCATGTTCCAATACAACCATGGAAAATACGCTTGTTCCAGCGGATACATTTCCTGTACGTTTTGCTACACTGTTTGTTGCAGCCATTCCAGTTCCGGCGTCGCCTTCAGGTGGACAAAGAGGAATACCAGCCTGAAGGTTACCACTTTGGTCGAGAAGTCGTGCCCCCCTCGGGGATAGCGTGCCTGCACTTTCTCCTGCTACCAGAACTTCTGGAAGAATTTCTTCTAATTTCCACGGATAATTATGATCAGCTACAAGTTCATTAAACTGCTGAATCATTGTAGCATTGTAATCTTTTGTTGCCGGATCAATCGGGAACATACCAGATGCATCCCCAACACCCAGCACTTTCTGATCTGTCAATTGCCAGTGGATGTATCCTGCAAGTGTGGTAAAGAATGTTACATCCTTTACGTGTTTTTCCTCATTTAAGATTGCCTGATAAAGGTGTGCAATGCTCCATCTCTGAGGAATATTATAGGAAAATAGCTCTGTTAATTTTTCTGCTGCCGCTCCAGTTGTTCCGTTTCTCCATGTTCGGAAAGGAACTAACAACTGATCTTCTTGGTCAAATGCCATATAACCATGCATCATTGCACTGAATCCGATTGCACCTACATTTGTCAGTGTTACATCATATTTTTCTTTTACATTTTTCGCCAGTTTATCGTAGCTGTCACGAAGTCCTGCCCAAATATCATCTAAACTATAAGTCCAGAATCCATTTTCTAATCTATTTTCCCATTCGTGATCTCCAGATGCGATTGGCACGTGATTTTCATCGACCAATACTGCTTTTATTCTTGTGGAGCCAAATTCAATACCAAGAACGGTTTTCCCATTTTCAATCATTTCTTTTTTATTACTCATGAAATTGTCCTCCTATCTATTTCTTTTAGTAATAATCCCTGTTTTTAGACCTTTTGTCGTTAGCCTCATTATATTAAATCCTTTGATTTCCCCACAATTTCATAACTCTGTCGTGTTTTTTCAAAAGTTACCTTTTCCGACTTCACCTTTCACTTTTCACTTGAAGTCTTGGGATGGAACATTTAAAATAAAGGTATTATAAAATTAAGGGAGCGTTTTCATGAGTCTTTTAGAAACTTGCGAAGAACTGATCTTTAAAGACACCGAATTGTTGTCTTCTACTCACAAATTGAATAATCGACTAGTTTGTCCTGAATATTCAAAATCAGCAAAAGAAGTGAAAACCTATCCTTTGCTTGAACATGACAGGGTATTTTCTGTTCTGTGGAATTTCGACCAATATCGTGAGCTTTCCGCGACTATGTACCCTGCGCCAAAACCATTTTATTGTCAGCTTTCTTTTCTTTCTGGCACAAAAACGCAGTTGCACACACATGCATATATTGAATTGGCATATATCGTAGAGGGGGAATTCCGTCAGAGGATTCTTGGAAAAGATATTGTTTTTTCCAAAGGTGATTTTTGTTTGATTGACAAGAACTGCCTGCATCAGGATTATTTATTAGATTCTCCTGCAACTATACTGTTTTTCGGAATTGGTAACGATATGTTCAGTGAAATCATGCAGGAAAATATCGCAACCGAAAAGTTAGTGTCCTTCCTTCAGTCTGCACTGATTCAGCAAAAAGATGTTCAACAATATCTTCATTTCAAACCGACCACAGAAGCTTCCATCAAAAAAATGGAAGAATGTCTTGAACTATTAGTTGCTGAACTGCGAGTAAATGATACCGCCTCTTCTTTTATTCGAAAGGGACTTCTATTTCGTATTTTTCGCCTGTTGAGTACCGAATATGATTTCTCCCTTTCTTCTGAACAGCGAAAAACCTTGAACTGGATCATTTTCGAGGAAGTTTCTGCATATATGAAGCGTTCCTATTCTACAATTTCCATTCAGGATTTGGTCAATGAGTTTCATTTTCAGGAAGATTATTTTAACCGTTTGATTAAAAATAAAACCGGTATGACTTATTCTGAATATTTACAAAAAATACGATTAGAAAAATCCTGCTCACTTCTTTTAAATACCACTCAGACTGTGGATGAAATTTGTGAGACTGTCGGCTATCACAATAAAGGATTTTTTTATAAGCTCTTTAAAGAAAAGTATGGAGTTACTCCATCTCAATATCGAAAACACAACAAATGATACAAAAAAAGATGCACAAGTGTTTCCACTCGTGCATCTTTTCTTATTTGCTATCTTCTAGCTCTTTTTCTCTGAAGAATGACCACAATACAACCAAATGCTACCGCTAAAGCTACTACCAAAATAAGAATTGGTGCAACGTCGCCTGTTGCAATTGCATTTGTCTTTCCTGGTTCTTTCTTATCATCTGTTTTTTCATCAGCTTCTCCAGCTTTAACTAAATTGTCCATTGCGTTCTGGAGATTCAGCATTGCCTGATTTACATCTTTCTGTTCTACATCTTCTGTGTTTGCCAGATTCATTGCTGCTTCAAGTGCCTGCTGGAATGCTGCCCAGCTTTCTGCTGTGTAATCTTTTTCTTTCAGATTTAATGCGCTATTGATTAAATCTCTGAAATCATCAAGATCTACTTCTGGATTTTTCTTTTCCAATGCATTCATTGCTTTTTCAAGAGCTTCTACTGCTGCATCTACCTCATCCTGTGTTGCAGATTCATTTGCAGCAACTGCCTGTGCATTAGAAAGTGCTTCTGCAAATGCTGCCCAACTTTCTTCTGTATAATCAGCGCGTGCAAATTTATTTGCTTTTTTCACCAGTTTATTCAATGGTTTCTTATTTGTTTCCACTGCTGGAGGATTTGGATTTGCTGCAACTAATGCTCCCATTGCTTCGTTCAGAAGTGCAGTTGCTTCATCAACTGTTTCCTGTGTTGCGTTCTTATCTGCTGCAACTGTCTGTGCATTAGAAAGTGCTCTTGCAAATGCTGCCCAGCTTTCTGCTGTGTAATCTGCTTCTTCTCTCTTTTCTGCTTCTGTAATTGCTACATTTAACGCATCTTTGCTCACTTCTGCTTTTGCATATTCTCCATAAACTTTCCACTCAATCACACCAACACCGTTGCATGGGTCATCGATGACATTCTGTGGAGAAAGTTTCATGCGAATTGCTGTTGTTTCAACACCAAGTTTCACACGATTATAGCTGTCTCCTACTGCTGCAAGTCCCTGTGCATTTTCTATTGCTACCCATTCACCTGCCGCATTAAGATATTCAAAACTTACATCTTCTGGAATTAAGATTCCACCGAAGTCTGTGAAGAAGTATACATCTGTACTGTCAATCTTCACTTTGTTGTCCCATGTGTATGTAAGCCATGGTTCTTCGTTACGATGATTCCAGTTATGCCATGTTCCGTGTGACCATCCGTCGTTAGAATCTTCTGGATCATAACCATCATTCAGCGTCGCAAGTCCACCAAGGTCATTCACATAGTCGCACACACCGTCTGCTTTTGCATCTGGCGCAATATTTTCTCCTACCGGTTCTGCATCTTTTTCTACAAGTGCTGCAATTGCTTTATTTAATGCATCTACAGCATCCATAACTTCTTCTGTTGTTGCATCTCCAGCTTTTACAAGTTCGTTTGCTTTTTCAAGAGCTTTTTCTAATGTTGCCCAAGAATTTGCAGTATAATCATCTTTTGATAATTTTTCTGCTTCTACGATTGCTGCTTCAAGTTCTGTTGTATCTGCAGCAACAACTCCATTAACTTTCCACTCAATCACACCAACACCATTACATGGATCTGTGATGAGACTCTGTGGTGTCAATGTCAGACGAAGAGCTGTTGTTTTTACATTTCCTAACTCTGTAACATTGAACTTGTTACCTTCTACTCCAACAGTAGAATCAACTGCTGTCCATTCCCCAGCTTCATTGAGATATTCTAATGTTGCTGATTCTGGAAGTTGAATTCCACCACCATCTGTGAAGTAATAGATTTCTGTGTTTTCAATGATTACTGGATTTTCCCATGTATAAGATACCCATGGTATTTCATCGCGGTGATTCCAGTTGTGCCATGTTCCATGTTCGAATCCGTCATTAGAACTTGCTGGCGTATAGTTATCATTTAATGTTGCAAGTCCACCAAGATCGTTTGTATAGTCACATACACCATCTGCTTTTGCAATCAGCGCAATGTTCTTATCTGCTTCTTTGATCTCAAGTGCATCTTTTGCTTTGTTTAATGCTGTAATAGCTGAATCTACTTCTGCCTGACTTACATTTTCTTCTTCAGCAATTTCTTTTGCTTTCTTCAATGCTTTTTCGAAAGATGCCCAGCTTTCTTCTGTATAAAGGTCAGAAGTTATCGCTTCTGCTGCTTCAATTGCTTCATTTAATACTGTTTTGTCTGCAGCTTCAAGCTGTCCATATACTTTCCATTCAAGAATACCTACACCATTGTAGTCTGCTTCCTGTTTTTCCATTGTGATACGGATTGATGTTGTTTTGATGTTATCAAATGCATTGTTATTGTATGCATCCATTACTAAGTCTGCTTCTGCAACAGATGTAATTGTCTGCCAGTTTCCATCTGCATCTAAATATTCATAAATAATGTTCTTTGGAATCTGAATACCACCGCTCTTATAGTTTCCTTCTTCTCCGTCATACCACAAATAGAGATCTGTTCCTGTAAGCGTTACTTCTGAATTCCATGTGTAAGTTACAGATTCACTTGCACTTTCATTTCCCCATGAACCATATTTTGGAACACCAGGTCCATAAGATGCATCTGAAACTTTACCATCATTTACGCCTCCAAGGCTTTCCCATGAAGATACGTAAGTTGTAGATACTGCCGCACTATATGCAAGGTTGTTATCTGCTGTTGGCAATGTTGCAATGATTCTTGATAATCTCGCTGCTGCCGCATCTACTTCTTCCTGTGTAGCTTCTTTGTCATCTGCTACTTCTTGTGCTTTTGCAATCTCAGCCTTAAAGTTTGCCTGACCTTCTTCTGTAAGGTCAAATAAAGAAAGGTTCAAATTGTTTGCACTATCAATTACTCGGTTCAAAAGTACTTTATCGATAACATTTTCTGCATATCCAAGTACCTGCCATTCGATGACACCACAACCAAGTGTCTTAGGTGTCATGTTCATACGGATTGCTGTTGTATAAACTGGGTCAAATGTTGTTTCATTATATTGATCCAGTTCTGTTCCGCATCCGGATACATTTGTCATTGGTCTCCATTCACCATTGGTATCTAAGTATTCATAAGATACATCTTTTGGTACAAAGTTACCATCTGTGAAATAGTAAGCGTTTGACTGGTAAATCAGTACTTCAGAATCCCATGTGTACTGTACCCATGCGTCTGCACCATTGTCACCAAGCCAGTTGTGCCATACTCCATGTGATTTATCTCTTGAACTTGATGGATCATATCCGTCGTTCAATCCAGCTACACCACCAAGATCCTGTGGAGTATTGATGATTGCTGTTGGAGTTGCTTTCAATGCAAGGTTTGCGGATTTTCCAGAAACTACCATAACAGAAGCTGCTACTTTGATTTCTGTTCCTTCAATCACACCATTTACCACGAATTCTCCTACTTCTGCATAAGATTCTTCTGGTACTTCTTCCCATACAACATTTCCTGTCATAAGTTCTGCTTCTGGTGTAATTACTTCCATTGTTTCTGGAAGTTCTGGTGCTTCACCTTTGGCTGTAAGAATTAAGCCTGCGCGTTCTACACCATCTACATCCCCTGTCATTTCAACTGTCACATCTTTTGTAACCTGAATGTCACTGTCATATGCAGTTGTTCCAGGGTCTGTTACTGTCACACGGAGTGTATAAGTTCCAGGTGCATACGCTTTCATGACCGCATTTGTCTTGTCCGCATTTGCAATAATTGCGTTACCGCCTTCTGGCTGGTCTACAACGCTCCACACATATGTTAATTCATTGTTATAAACTTTGTCTGCTGTTGCTTTTGTTTTCAGTTCTGCTACTGTTGTATTAGATGGATGCTGAGTTGCTGTTGCTTCCTTAATTACAGGTTCTGTTTTTTCAGGAGCTTTTCCTACAACAAGCTCTACTTCTTCTGTTGTTTCTTCTTTTCCATCACTAACTGTAAGTTTTAATGTGTATACACCTTCCAGAGTTGCTGTTGCTTCTGCATACAATCTATTATCTGCATCAAATGTTAATTCTCCACCTTCTGGTGCATTTACAACTTCCCATTTGTAAGTAAGTGTTCCCTCTGGAGCACCGTCATCATAAGAAATTGTTTCCACACGGAATGGTACGAGAGCTTCTACAGTTTCTTCTGCTGCACCTGCTCTGTATACTACTGGAGCTGCATTCTTTCCACCACTCATTTTCGTGATTGTTACAGTTGCTGATGTTCCATCTGGAATTTCAGCATAGGCAATACCTTCATGATCTGCTACATATACCTGTCCAGTTTCTTTTCCATTCACCTGAATGCTATAGTAACCATCTGTCACACCAGCACCATCAATTGTAATCTTAGAAAGGTGCGCTGTTTCTACTGCACATTTCATAGCAAGGTCAAATGATCTTCCATCTGCTGCGATTGTTGCAGACGTAATTTCATCCTGTTCGGATTCTACATATACTTTTTCATCAATCAAATTGATACGTTTTCCAACGCCATCTAATGGAGTTACTGTGTAAGTATTTCCAGAAGCTGCTACATTACAGCCATATCCTGTAAGCCCGAATACTGCGTCTTTCGTAACGTCTGAGCTGATACTGAGAAGTGAACCATAAAGTCCTTCATCACTTTCCCCAGAGAAATCATTCCATCCGTTGTTCATTACACGAGTACCACCATCGTTTACGTTCTGTGCACCCTGGCCACCTTTTGCCATTGTGTATCTCCAGCTTACGTTTCCGATGTAGTCTTCGGAAATCTGTCCCATATTGATTGCATTGAAGTTAGAAAGTTTTGCTGCGTAGTTTACGCGAGCTGCCCAACCGTTAGAATCAGAATCATATCCATTTTCCTGATAACGTAACCAGTTGTCCATGATTGATCCGGCCAAAGATGCTGTATACTGGAAGTTCCACCATGTTTCACCACCACGGAATACTGGATCCGCGTACTGGTACCATGTTGGCTGAAGTCCACGCATCGCACGTGTCTTCCACTCTGCTTTTTCCATATTGCTTAATGCTGCTTTGAATGTATCGCTTAATACATTTTCTGCACCTGCATAGTATTTGATCAATGCATTTGCTGCAGAGTAAGCACCTTCTTCACCTGTATTGTCGTATTCAAACTCAGAACCATATGGATAGTCATTTAAAGCCATATTTGTTCCTTTGTTTAATGCGAACTGTTCTTTCAGTGCATCTCCTTCTTCTGTCATTCCTTCTGCATAGAGTGCTTCAATCATATCTGGGATCTGCTGTTCTCCGTAGAAGCCGATTGGATAAGAGCCTACACGATTATTATAAATTCCAAATGCTTTTTCCAGATACCATTCTGGAGTCTCACGATATTCAATCAAATCAGGATAAGCTTTCTGGATTCTATACATATTGAAAAATCCTGTTGCTTCCATTACTTCTGAATATGTACGTGTATATGGAGAAGAGGAATCTGAGTAAATACCAGAACCACTCAAGTAGTTTGCTACTGTGTATGTATCCTGTGTATACTTCATATAGTTATTCCACATAAAGTCAATCAAGTATGTTTCAATAGATTCTACTTCTTCTGCTTCTGGATCTAAATAGTTTTTCATAGCCATGAAGTTAATATTATCATGACTCCAGTCATCTCCCCAGTGTGTTTTCTGAGTTGTATCTTTTCCACTTGAGAAATACCAGTCACTATAGATACCATATGTTTCACTGTCTGGATCTGTATCCTGTGTATAATTCACCATAAAATCAGAATGTGTTTCGATTGTTGTATCCAATTCTTCTAATACATTGAATTCATACTGTGTGAATTTGTCTTCTCCATTCAATTTATAATCAACACGAACAGAGTTATTACCAATACATCCAAAATTTAATTTATAAATATGATGTTCTTCGCCATCTACTTTTTTTGTTTCTACAAATGTTGCAGAATCACTATTCGCACAAGTCTTCAAAGAACCGCCCTTGCTGTTATTTACCTTCCCATCTTCCTGTTCAGGAATATGCGCAGTATCCCAAGGGTCATTTTCATGTACACACTGTACTGTAACTTTTACATCTGTAATCTTGCTGCTATCATAGTGAAGATCCAGTTTTGTTGGCATATTGATTGCTGTCTGGAATCCTGGCACTGCAACTGCATCGATCATTCCTTCTTTGTAAAGAATAGAACGCATATTGTTTTCACGTTCCTCTACAGATGTAGATGCATTCTGTTCACTCTCTGCACTTTCGCCTGGTTCATTGTCTCCTGCACGAACTGCTGAGAATTTGAAAGAATAGCTCTTGCTTTCACCTGGTTTCAACACAAGGCTTGTAGCGTCTGTATAGTAGCCTCGCCCTGTTTTCTGAATATCTTTAGAGTGGATATAATATACCTGAAGTCCAGGGAACCATCCACCAGTATCACTTGTCCAGTTTTCGAAATCTTTTCCATTACGAGTTCCAGATACTCCATTCATTCCACCGCTTGAAGAACCAATCCACTGATCGATATATTCGATTCTAGCACCGGATTCTACTACAGGTGTAAACATCATGTAGTTTCCTTCACCACTACAACGGATTGCATATGCATAACCACTGTCAGCACCTGCAAATGTATGTACTGTTGTACTATTCATATAAGTATCATCAATATTGCTGTACTTATTGTTCCATGGCATCGGAAGACCAACGTCACCAAATTCAATATATTCATCACTTGTATTTGTGAGTTCGATAGTCCATAACATAGACCCATCATCTGTTGCCATATCATAAGTAGAAGTTACGTCAAATCCCTTCATAGCACGTGCTACATCTGAATCTGCGTCTAATCCCTTGTATGCAACTTCCACGGAATCATCTGTTACGGTCTTTTTCATATACGGATTATCTGCGTTGATATCAGTTGCAGTTGTAGAACCACCTGCTGCCAGTGTTCTATTTGTATCTACTTCTGTAAATTTACCTGCATCTGAAAAATCATCGCTTTTGCTTGTACGATAAGAGAAAATCATTTCTCCCATCCACTGATGTGCAGTATTGTTCTGCTGTTTTTCTGTGTTTGGCAAAACAAAGTTTATCTCTTCCCCATCTTTGTTCGTTGGGTTATTGATAATATTCATTACTGAAATCTGTCCCAGATCCCCAATTGCTACACTCAGGCTGTCATTGCTGATTGTATCTGATTTTATTTTTGACGCTGCAGCTTTTTCTTTTGCTTTTTCTGCTGCCGCTTCAGCTTTCAGTACAATCTCTTCTCCCAAACCTTCTGGTAACATATCACATACTGGTGTCATAAGCAGTAACGAAGCCATACAGCAAGAAAACGCTCTTTTCAGCAATTTTGCTTTTGCCTTTTTCATAATCATATCCTTTCTGTTGCGAAATATTGTGACCATGTCACATACTCCTCACTTCGTAGACTAACCACTTGGTAAAATAACAAATCTGTTAAACGTTTAATAGAGCGATTTAAAAAAAGCAGAAAGATCAATGGTATATCTACTTCTTCATGATCTTTCTGCCTTTATCCTAAATCTTAATTACACTATGACAATCGGCTTATCTTACTGTCCTAATTCATTCTGAAGGTCAGCCTGAGCCTGATCAAGTGCTGTTTTCACATCTGTTCCATTTTCGAAGATATCATTTAATGTTACAGAAGAGAACATTGTGTTGATTGATGGATAAGATGCTGATGCATGTGAATCTAATCCGCCAATACCATCTTTGATTTCGTTAAGAACATCAAATGGATTGTTTACAAAGTACTGTACAAATGCGTTTTCTTCATTGTGTGTAACAGCTTCATCTTCCCAAACGCTCATGTTGCATGGGTCAAATCCGAGGAGATCCCAGATCATAACGTTACCTTCTTCAGATAATTTAGCATATGCAAGGAATTCTGCTGCTAAATCAGCGTTATCTTTTCCAGCTACAACTGCTGTACCAGTTCCGCCACCACCAACAGATTTAACTGCTGAGTTTTCTTCAAATGTTGGAGCTGCAGCGATTGCAACCTTTCCAGATAATTCTGGCATATAGTTTGTGTAACGAGACATCTGCCACATTGGCATAATTGCGCAAGCGTAATCTCCATTATTGAATGCACCATAAGCTTCTTCTTTGTCTGGGTTTCCGCCAGGTACTGTCTGAATAGCGTTTGCATCCTGAAGGTCTTTTAATGTTGTCATTACTTTAACCATTTCGTCGCTGTTAACTGTTACGTTTCCGTCAGCGTCTGCATATTCTCCACCAAGTTCAGCTAACATTAAGTTTTCTGTCCAAAGAGCACTTGTATCAGCTGTTCCAAGGTATTTTCCTGTTTCTTCGTAATATTTGCTTCCTGCTTCTTTGAAGTCATCCCAAGTTTTGATTGTTGTGTAATCAATTCCTGCTGCTTCAAGTAATTCTACGTTGTAGAATGCAACTGTTGCACCAACGTGAGATGGAAGTCCATATAAAGCACCATCTTTGCTGTAAAGATCCATTCTTGATTTAACGATGTCTTCTGCGTAATCAGCAGCTGCTTCAGTTAAATCCATAAGTGCTGGTGTTCCCTGTGTAAAGTTAGCGAATTTACCCTGTTCGATATCAACGAAGTCTGGTGTTCCTTCACCATCGTTTAATGCAATCTGTAATTTGTTGTGCATATCATCGTATGGCATAACGTTTACATTAATCTTAACCTGTTTGTCTGGATTTGCTTCGTTCCATTTTTCTGCCATGCTTTCGAAGAACTGTCCGTGAAGTTCAACGAATGTCCAGAATTCAAGTTCTGTAGCTTCCCCTGTTGCTGTTTTGTCTTCTGCTGAAGAATCCTCTGTTTTTTTTGCGCCGCATCCTGCTAATGATCCAAGAATCATTGTTGTTCCAAGTAATACAGCTAACGCTCTTTTTAATTTCATTTTGTATCCTCCTTTATTAAATTAAACGTTTAACCTTTGTTTAATAAACATATATCATATAATTGTTAATTTGTAAACGTTTTTTAAATCGTTTATGAAGTTTTTGTAAATTATCAACAAACCAAACTCTTTTTTATTGTTAATTTTTACAGTATACAGAATGTTATACGTTTTACTATCTCTATTTTCTACCCATTCTAATTACATTCCATGATGCACTCTTCAGTAACAGTTCTGCACGGCCACCGTCGTTCTGTTTTTCCACATTGTGAGACACTGGGAATACTTTTTCTTCCTGAGCTGTATTCTCAGCTTTCAAGTCATCATTTGTCATTTCAATGTGTTCCAGAATCTTGTAGTCTTCGAAACTGCGAATATCCAAGTTGAGTACAGTATCTTCCTTCAGATTACGGTTTACAACAAAGATTGTCACTTCGTCTACTTCCTCGTTGTATACAGCTACACTTACAAGATCTGTTACATCTTCATGTTCCAATGTGTCATGCTTATCGCATTTTAACAATGGATAGAGTACTGTTCCACGTCCGTATTTGGATGCATGATAAAATGGATAGTAGATGGTCTGCTTCCATGCTTTTCCATTTGGTTCTGTCATAATTGGCGCAATAACATTTACAAGCTGTGCAAGACAAGCAATCTTTACACGGTCTGCATGCTGTAAGAGTGTAATTAACATTGCACCTACTAACAACGCATCCTCAAAGTTATAGTGATCTTCTAACAATGCTGGTGCTACCTGCCATGGATGATTTTGTGTAATATCAGCCTCTTCTTCTTTTGAGTGGAACCAGATGTTCCATTCGTCGAAACTTAAGTTCATGACTTTTTTGCTTCTCTTCTTTGCTTTTACGAAATCACATGCTGAGATTACAGTCTTAATAAACGCATCCATATCATCAGATTTTGCCAGGTAATCGTTACTGTCATTGTTCAGATTTCCATAATACTGATGTAAAGATACATAATCCACGTAATCATAGTCATATTCCAAAGTTGTAGCTTCCCACTGTGGGAATGTTGGCATTTCCATAAAGGAACTTCCGCAGCTTACTAATTCAATGGATGGGTCAATTAATCGCATTGCTTTTGCTGTTTCATACGCAATACGTCCATATTCATCCATTGTTTTCTGACCTACCTGCCATTCTCCGTCCATTTCATTTCCTAAGCACCATAATTTGATGTTGTATGGATCTTTCTTTCCATGTTTGATACGGAGATCACTGTATTTTGTTCCAGATGGATGGTTGCAGTATTCCAAAAGATTACATGCATCCGCTGTTCCTCTTGTTCCAAGATTCACTGCCATCATGATGTCGGAGTTCACTTTTCCTGTCCACTTTGAAAATTCGTCCAATCCAAAAGTATTTGGCTCTAAGCTTCTCCAAGCAAGATCCAATCTTGCTTTTCTTTCACTTAAAGGTCCAACACTGTCTTCCCAGAAAAAGTTAGACACAAAGTTTCCACCCGGATAACGAATGATTGGAACGTCCAATTCTTTTACTAAATCGATTACATCCTTACGGAATCCATGCTCATCTGCAAGGAAATGGTCTGGCTGATAGATGCCGCCATATACTGCTCTTCCCAGGTGCTCGATAAAAGAACCATAGATTCTTTTATCCACCTGTGCTACTGTAAACGCTTTGTCTAAAATAAGTTTTGCATTTTTCATTGATTTATCTCCCGCTTTTCTTTATTATCATTAACCTTTTACTGCTCCTGCTGTCATACCTTCAATAAAGTATTTCTGGAAACATAAGAACAGCATTAAGATAGGTAATACTGAGAAGAATGATCCTACAATCAGCAGATCATAGTTGTTTCCATAAGGTGTCATAAGTGTATTCAAACCAATGGACAATGTGTATTTCTCACTAGAACGGAGTACCAGTAATGGCCACAAGAAGTTATTCCAGCTGTTCATACCGTTCAAAATTGCCATAGCTGCAAAAGATGGTTTCATAATTGGCATGATCAGTTTAAAGAAAATACCAAATTCAGATGCTCCATCAATTCTTCCTGCTTCGATAATATCTTTCGGAATTCCAGAAATATATTGTTTGAAGAAGAAAATTGTAGATGCATGTGCAAGGAATGGGAGCATAATCGCAGCATATGTATTAGAAAGTCCCATATCATTTACCTGTGTATAAAGTGGAAGCATCATCATTTCAAATGGTACAGACATAATAATCAATACACATACAAATAATGCATTTTTGAATTTAAAATCATATGCTGCAAATCCATATGCAACGAATGAACTGATAAGCAGTGTTCCAATCACCTGCACAATCGTCAAGATTACACTGTTACGGAACCATGTAAAGTAAGATCCAGAATCTGTAAATAACATCACATAGTTCTTCATAGATGCTGTATCCAGATTCAAACTTAAGTTCAATCCATTACGGATTAGCATACTTCCATCCTGAAATGTTCCTACAAAAATTGCCCAGAATGGTAACAGAATAATCACGATCATAATCAAGAAGAACAGTACAAGTAGACCTTTAGATATTGTCTTTGATCCTTTTTTCATCTTATCTCTCCTCCTTCTTGAATGTACCTGTTAATGTAAGCTGTGTCAGGTTAATTGCTAGAACAATAATCAGAAGAACTACACCTACTGCTGATGCATATCCCATATCGTTCTTTTCAATACCCTGTCGATATAAGTAACCTACGATGGTGAGTCCGATATTATTTGGCGAGTTGTTTCCCTGATATAGCATATAACTTTCTGTAAACATTGCCAGACCACCATATACACTGATTGTCAATACGTAAATAATTGTTGGTTTCAAAGATGGCAGTGTAATATAGAAGAACTGCTGAATCTTTGTTGCTCCATCAATGGATGCTGCCTCGTAATAGTCAGTAGAGATGCTCTGTAATCCAGATAGGAAATACATCATATTAACTCCCCACCATCTCCAACATGCCAAAGCAAGTAGTGCAACGAATCCAGTCATCGCTTCCTTCAGCCACTTGATTGGTCCAAGTCCAAAAATACCAATGAACTGGTTCATAAGTGCTGTGTCCATTTCTCCGAACATCAGACGGAAAATGGTACCTGCTACGACAACAGATGTCAATGCTGGTACAAACAAAGATGCCTTAAACACTCCCTTGATTTTCCCTGCTGCAAGTTTGCTGTTAATTGCACATGCCATCAACATTGGAATTGGAATCAGTAAGATCAATGTCCAAATCATATATTTAAGACTGTTCTTTACTGCTATCCAAAACACACGGTCTTCAAATAATCTTGCAAAGTTTGTAAACCCAATAAATTCTGTTTGCCCTGGTAAAATTTTCTGTGTACTCATAAATACAGATTTTGAAAGTGGAATCACCCAAAATACTGCAAGTGTGATCACAAATGGCAAAATGAAAATATATGGGGCTGCTTTTTTAGAGTATAATAGCTTTTTCATCTTATCCCTCCTACTAATATAACTCTTTCATCCAGACATTCATTTCTCCTGGAGTTCTGTTATTCCAGTAGCAATAAGGAATCGCTTTTAACTCTACTTTTTCAAAAGTAACAGCCTTCGCTGCATAAAGCATATTCTCTTCCCAATCATTGCTGCTGATCTTCATTCCTTCAAATTTCACAACGCTCGTGCCGCCAAATAATCCTTCTTCATATTCTTCTGTCAGAACGCTGTCGTTCTTTACAAAAATAGATGCCAGATTACTTCCGTTATCTGCTTCTTCCAGACAGTATACCAATGGTCCTTTCACGATTGCTGCCTTTCCAGAATCCGCACGTACCAAAGGATTTGCATGTACAAACTGTGGTTTCATGCCAAATTCTACGGTAATGCAATCTTCTTTGAAATCTCCATTCAACAATGCATATCCATTTTTCACTTCATATCCAATCAGTTCTGTACCATTTTTGTACAGCTTCGTAGATGTTACATATCCTGGTATGCGCAGTGCAACCGTTGCGTTTGTTGTCTGCTCTGCTGAAATTCTGATTTCTACTTTATTTTTCCATGGGAATTGCCCACAGATTTCTACTTTTGCAGGCACTCCGTTTAATAAAGTTTCTGTTTTGTTTGCAATATACATATTTACAAAAAGCTGATCTTCTTCCTGGAAATAAATATATTGTCCAAGGGATGCCAATGTTCTTGCGATATTTGGCGGACAACATGCTACTCCAAACCATTTCTGACGTACTGGTTTCACATGTTCTTTGGATGTTCTGTCGATACAGTTATCTGGCCATACTTCCAATGGATTTACATAGAAGAAACTCTTTCCATCCATTGCGATTCCTGATAATAATGTGTTGTAAAGTGCACGTTCTGCTACATCCATATATTTAGCATCTTTTTTCATGTCTGCCATACGTTTTCCAAATAAAGCAAGACCAATGGATGCACATGTTTCAGAATAGTTGCAATCATTTGGAAGATCATAATCTGTTGTAAATCGTTCCAACAAACCTGAAGAACCGATACTTCCTGTAATATACATTCTTTTGCTTACGATATTGTCCCAAAGCTCGTCGCAATGCTTCATCATCTCTTCATCCTGATATTCTTCAGCCAAATCTGCCATTGCACAGTACATATATACCGCTCTTACCGCATGGCCTTCTGCTGTCTTCTGTTCACTAACAGGCAAATGAGACTGAGAGTACTTCGGTGTATAGCCTGCAAATTCTGGGAAAATCTGCTTGAAATCTTCTCTTGCCATTTCTTTCAAGAAATAGTTCTCTCCAACACCTCTTGCTTCAATGAAATATTTTGCTTGTTTTAAATACTTAGTTTCACCTGTTGTGCGATAAAGTTTTACCAGCGCAAGTTCGATTTCCTGATGTCCAGGGTATCCCTGAATCTGTCCTTCTTCATAACCAAATGTTTCACAGATTAAATCTGCAAAACGACACATAATGTTCAAAAATCTTTCTTTTCCAGTTGCTTCATAATATGCAACTGCTGCCTCGATTAAATGCCCAGCAGTGTAAAGTTCATGTCCCTCTGTGAGATTGCTCCATCTTGCATTTGGCTCTTTAATTGTAAAGTATGTATTGATATAACCATCTGCGTGCTGTGCTCTTCCAATTAATTCAATCGTTTCATCTGCCAGTTTTTCCAGTTCTTCATCTCTTCCCATAGAAAGTACAAAACCTACTGCTTCTAACCATTTTGCAACATCTGTATCCTGAAAAACTGCTCCTTGGAATTCACCTTCTGCTTCTCCTGCCGCAATTTTAAAATTTTCAATACAATGACTTGTTTCCACATCTTCAAGTCGATCATTGAGTACATCCCACTGATATGGGATAATTACCTCTTTAACAAGTTTTACATACTTGTTAAAAAAGACATCATCAATCTTGATGCAATCCAATGAAATACTTGAATTCGCCGACTTTCTTCCCTTAGTCATAATTTCCTCCTTCTCAAGTGTTAAACGTTTAACCACGTTTATAAAAAAACTAGTGATTATCTAATAGAAATATAGAATTATACTAGATAATCACTATGATCTTATTTCATTTATAACACGTCCGTGAGGAAACGTCAATATTTTGATTGTTTAACGTTTAACTTAGTGTATTTTCCACAAAAACCAGGTTTGAAAATTGTGAAATATTTATCCTAGTTTCTTCACAGATTTTCCTACAACAATTTGTCCTTCTACTTCTATCTCTACGTAGTCTTTTTCTTTCTCTGCTTGTGGTTCTGAATCCTCATTATCATTTTCTTTTTTCAAAAGGTCTATGACACACTTACAGGCTGTCCTTCCAATTTCGAATAATGGAATTTCAAAAGTTGTCAACGATGGACGATAGAAACTTGCTGCTTGTCGATTGTCATATCCAACCACACTGACATCTTTTCCTGGCTGTAATCCCAATTCTTCTAAACAGTCATAAACTCCACCTGCCATCTCATCGTTCATGCAGATGATTGCCGTAATGTCTTTGTCTTTTTTCAAAAGCTTACAGGCTGCTCGATATCCGCCTTCTCTTGTCCAGTCTTCGTTAATTACATCATCTGGATTGTACAGCACATTGTGTTGGAACATTGCTTTCTGGTGTCCTACCAGTCTTTCCTTTGTGTGCAAACTGTTTTCTTTTCCAGCAATGATTGCAATGTTACGATGCCCCTGTTCCATTAAGTAACTAGCAATCTTATATCCTCCGTCAAAATCGTTCGCCACAACAGACGGAATTTTAGATGACTTGCTGTATCCGTATGCCATAACTGCCGGAATGTTCAAATTCTCCGGTAAGCATCTTAAAATTCTTTCATGGGCAGTCACATAGATGATTCCATCTACTTGCTTGGACAGCAGTTCTTTCACCTCTCGGTGGACAACATCTGAGAACTGATCATTTTGATAATAGATGTCACTATATTTTTTATAAAGTCGTAAGTTTGTTAATAAGATATGATATCCATTTTCTTCGCTGTACTGTGTGATCCCATCAATAATTTCCGGTGCACAGAACACTGTCATATCCTCAACAATAACACCTATTGTCTTGGTTGTTTTCATTTTTAAATTTTTTGCTACATAATTGGGTGTATAATTCAATTCTCTGACTGCTTCAAGCACTCTTTTACGGGTTTCCTCGCTAGCATTGGGTTTTCCACTCAATATGTTGGATACAGTAGCTATCGAAACATTACATTTCTTCGCTACATCTTTGATTGTTACCATATTTTCCGCCTTCTTCGTCCTAAATTTTGTAGAATTTACACAATTTTTACTTCTTTCTCTATCTTATCATACGGTCTTATAAGATGGCAACGCTACATTTCCATATTTTCCTCAATCACACCAAAGAAAAAGAGCATTTTACCTTTCGTAAACTGCTCTTATCCTTTAATCCATTCTTTTCAACACAAGTGCGGAATATTTTCCCATATTCACGACCACTT
>CAZPZR010000024.1:0-25628 GCA_964591105.1 uncultured Lachnospiraceae bacterium
AAACGCAATATTACATTTTTTCGTTCGCGCTCTCTTCCAATTTCTACTCCAATATCTACTCCAATTTCTATTCCCTCTTCGATTGCGCCCTCTCGCTCCGCTTGTCGGTATTTTTTCATTTCTTCCTCTTTGTTATATTCGAAGATGCTCATTGCCGTCGCCTCCGCTTCAATTCTCAAAAGCAAGATTGTTCATCTCTTTTCAGAATTATTGTATCACAGCATTCACTTAAAAGCAATACAATATACCAACCGCAAAACTTAACGTATCTTTTCAAATAACGAACGTATCCCTTCGAATAGGCACAGAAGTTCGATTCATTTCAAATTTTGAAATATATCCATAATCGAATCATCGCTCATCAATTCATCATATACTAACAACAACTATTTTTAGGTTTCTTTTGTAAGCACGGTCAAATGTGTACTCAAATCACCTATAAGAATAACACCTTTTCCCATTCTAAATATTATCTTACTTAACATTCTACTTCTTTTTAGTAACTTTGCCACTACTTCATCAAACACTTAGCTTGAAATTACTCAATGTCGTCCACCTCTGTAGCAAGTTTGAACCACTCTTCAAGTACTTTCAAATCAGATTCTCTTTCTATTTAACTTCTGAATTCTTTCGAAATCGAACCACGTTTAATCAGCAAACACAATATTACACATTAATCAAAAAAATCTTTTTCTTCCTCTCGGTTTTGAAATTGATCTACACATTTCTTTTCCAAAAAGGCACGTACATACGCATATTTTTGTTTAACATTCAAATCACTAATCAAAACCGACTGCAGATAATGAAATTGAAGCTTTCTTACCTTTCTTTTCACATCTTCATAACACGCAGCTTCTCGAACCATGCAAATAATATTATCGCACAAATTCTCAAAATAAATATTTTTTAATTCTGGAAACTTTCGTGCCACCTCCTCATATCTTTCTGGTAAGTACTGCATCCTGTCTATTAGCATCTTCTCCCTTGTTCCTTGATTCATTACTCCAGATTTTCTTTGTCGGTAAAACACTAGTGATTCTTTTGAAACAAAAATTTTTTTTGCATTCATAACTACTTTGTATGTAAAAAATTCGTCATCAATAATATGTCCTTCTGCAAATCTGATATTTTCAAGCAATTTTTTCTTAAACAGTTTATTCCACAACAATCCGCACTTCCAATCCGTCAAAAATTGCTCAAGATATTCTTTTTCTGTGTATGTTCCTATTTTTTCAATTTCGACACATTCCGTTCGATTTTGAAATAAATTCAAATAAGAGCACACAGAAATGTCTGCATGATGAATTTCCATACTATTAGTTAAACATCGAATATAATCCGGATGTACATAATCATCGCTATCGACAAATCCTACATACTCACCGGTTGCCACATTCATTCCCATATTTCGTGCACTAGCTGCTCCTCCGTTTCCCTTATGTAAAACTTTGAATCTTTCATCCATTTTTGCATATTTTTCACATATTTCTGGACAATTATCTGGAGATCCATCATCGCACAAAATTATTTCTATGTTTTCATATGTTTGCTTTCTTAAAGACTCAAGACATTCTTCCAAATATTTTTCAACTTTATACACTGGAACAATAATGCTTACTTTCTTATCATTCATTCTTTTTACCTATCCCAAGTTTTTTTAGCAATAAAACGATTTTCTCTTTACAATACAACTTCTGATTTTTTTCATAAAGGTATTTCCCTTGTTTTTCATCTAGCTTATAAATCAAGCGTTTTTTTTCTCTTATCTTCATTCCAGAATTATGAAAAATCAAATATGCATATAACTCTATTTGATTGCGACGATCTGCTTGAAGCAATGAATCAATCTCCGCTTGTCCAAATTCTAAAATTTCATACAACATCTGCAAATTTTTCAAAGGTTCCTCTATACTTTCATATCCAACTCTATACATAAGAGACCCTGCTTGCCCTCTTATGTAATGATATAGCGGCTTATTTAGCAAATAAATATTTTCAATTTTACATTTTTTTATATACTCTAAAATAAACCGTGTATCTTCTCCCAAGCTAATCTTTTCATCAAACCATATATTCTTTTCTCTTATTAAACTTGTATCAAAGATTTTATTCCACAGCTGTTGTAACAAATTACTATCATACAAGGATTGAATAACTGTTTTCACATCACATCGCATTACCTCAATAGACTCATCCCATTTAGTGGTGCTTGTTGTCCCATTTACAGTTTCATCATGATTTACATAACCACAAATTACCAACGCATGTTTCTTACCCTCTATCACGCTCATGAACTCGGAAAAATAATTTTTTTCTATCCAGTCGTCACTATCAATAAACATTGTATATTCTTGACTTGCTATTTTTATTCCCTGATTTCGCGTATATGAAACACCTTTATTTTCCTCATTACGAATACATTTGATATTTTCATATCTATCCGCAAGTTTTTTGCATAATTCCCAACTATTATCTTTTGAACAATCATCAATAAGAATTACTTCTATTTCTTTAAAAACATTGGCTTCTACGCTTTCTACGCATCTTTCAATTGTTTTTTCTGCATTATATACAGGTATAATTATACTAATCATAATTTTTCTGCTTTCTCATATTTCTTATTCTTATTTTCAATGCGTTAGGTATTATTCTCGATAGTATCCTTCTAATTTTTCCTTTTATATCAAGTATGCACCACAATAATTTCCCTAAATTAATATACCACATATGTTTTATTGATCTAGCATCAAATGGTATTTTCATTTTTTCTCGCTTAGAGTATTCTACAATATCATCTGAAATCCCTAGAAGAAACGGTCCCTCTCCTATAGACTTCGGATAATTTTTTAGTGGTTCCCAATACGCATCTAGAAAAATCGCTTTACAATTCCTCATTAACAAAAATAAATCCAAATTTTTATGAATGAGGCTGGTTTTATTCATAACCACTAACTTTAATTTTTTATTTTTTGAAAACATGATATTAATTGGAATACTTCCATTAAGACACACAATCTCCTCTGCATAATTCCATATAAAAATTTGTTCTCGTAAAGTCATTTTTTCTGGACAGAGAATTTTATAATTATTGACTTCCATCCATTTTGCAATTTCTTTTTCCCCAAATTCCGTCCTCGTTGCCTTTTCAAAATCCACTCTTGAAAAATAAATCTTTTTTAAGCCCTCCATCTTCTCAGACTCTTCTATTTCTCGCATTACTTTCTCAGCAATATAGTCAAAAGTGTTCAAAAACTCTTCCGTATACCATATGCATGGACGACACGCAACCTCTGGAACAATTACTTTTTTAAATCTAGTTGGTTTTTTCACGCGCAGAAGTTGATTTGAATCAACTCCTAATAACTCAAAAAATTCAAGATAGTTCCCCTCTGGTTCCTCTTCCCCTATTAGTACTACTTTCATTTTTTTGTTCTTCTGTAGCAAATACCATGCTCTTCCTAACAAATCCACCAGAAAATGACCCCAATGTTTAAAAAAAAGACCAAAATACACCACTTCTTCGTCGATGAACTCTTCTTCATTCCATTCATATATTCCGCCATATTTTGCCCATCCCCCATCATATTTCGAAAGATCAACAAATGAGTTTGTAGCATCGCAAACACCTCCACATCCCCACATTGGTTCGTCATCTAGGAAACGTCTCGGCAATACTATACCTTTTTCAATTTCAATCACTTGCATTTTTTTTTGATTTTTATACATATCATACTTATTATCGAATGTGGTAATCATTTCTTCTACCTCGTATTTTTTTATTATAAAAACCTTTCAATATTTTTTATTCTCCACTCAGCGAGCATGACGAACCATATACGTCCTTCATCAAATATCCATATAATGTCATCTCACCATCTTTTGTCTTTGTTTCGAGCGTCATTTTATATGTCAATTTATGCATTATATTGCGTTTTGTAAGTTGTTGATACATTTCGTCAGAATATGGAGAATTTAAATATTGATACATTTCAAATATGTCTTCATTATTATTAGGCACATGATTAATAATTTCCCTAATTTCTGGGATATATTTATAACCAGCCATCAGCAAATAATCAATCAAAACATAATCGATTATCGTATCATAATCCCTCCACCATTTTGCAAAAGCATCCTTCATATACTTAAAGATTATATTCCCCTTATTCCCTGCCATTGAAAAACCACACCAATTGCATTTGCAAGCTTCCCGTTTCGCTTGTTTCGAGGAGGTCATCCTTTGACAATAAAATTTATCACTGAAATATTCATCTGGTATATCTCCTGTAAAAAAAACAGTAGCATCTAACCAATATCCACCATAATCACATAGTAAATGAAATCTTAGTACATCTGACATTGTTGTCATAGTTACAATTCCTTTTTCAAATTTTTCAAGTATATGGTTTGGAATATTCACAAATTCTTTATAGTTTTCTAATGTAATCAAATGTAGCTCTGCCTTATCCTCTGGAATTACTTGTTTTAAACGTGTATAACACATTTTAACAAGTTCTGGCATATTTTCTTCCCCTTGCCACCAGCAACACCATATTGGAGTCTTACTTTTTTTTAATGGTAATTCTTTTTTTTCATTCGAATAATTTTGCAGAAACTCTCCCAAATATACATCCACATAATTTTGAATTATTGATATATATTTTTCACTTTTACCTGGCGGTATCAAACCATCAATAAAAGTAGCTTTTGCCACCTTCCATCCAAATGTTTTATACGTCTTTGGAAATGCCTTCGTTTCACGTATCACACGTTCAAGCAAATGATATGCTCGTTGCAAAAAACGTTTCATAATCCTCTTCCTCTATCCTAATACTTCATCCAACTTAACAAAATGCTCCTGTGCAGATTTATTCAATTCTTCTATCGGATACTCAACATTTTTTTTCAGATTTTCCTTAACCATTTCATATGTCAAAGTTTCCAAACTTCTTATGTCAGCGTATTCCCCTTGAAATTTTATATCTTCTAACACATGTATCGTCTTGTCACTATATAAAATAGGGAAGACATTCTTTCTTGCCACAATCCCTAATATTACCGCATGAAAACGACTCGCTATTACCGCTTCGGATTCTGCAATAGAAAAAAGTATCTTCTCAGAATTTGTCCCATTGTAATTTTCTACATAAGTTTTTTCTTTTTGCTGCTCATTCAAATTATTAAGTATTTTTTCGATTGCCATTTCATCTCCCTCATACTTACAAAATGATGAAAGAACAACAGAATATCCTTCTCGGATGTATGCTTTTAAAATCCCAACTAATTTGGTAAAATACTCGTCTTCATACTTTGATAAATCGTTATTTCCTTCATCTTTGAATGAAGGATCAATTACTGAAATAAAAATTTGTTTTTTTACTTTTTCAATCTGTGGAATTTCACAAGAAAATAATATATCTGAAGCACTTCTAATTATTTTATTTTCCTCAAATAATTGATGTGAAAACTTGTCTCGGAAACAAACATCTTTCATTTTGCTAAATATAGAATCTAATCGCTTTTTGTAAGCTTCGCTTTTATACGGTCCAAAATTAGCTCCCAATACAAAAAAATCTCTATTATTTGCTTCATATTCCCACCAATCAAGAATATTTTCCCAATTTTCATATTCAATAAATATTGATCCACCTATATATACTACTGCATCACACTTTTTTTCCATACATGCCTTATAACGCGCTGGTAATGATTGTCTGACCTTTCTTAATAGTTTTAAATACTTCGAATCATAATCTATTACTTTCAAATTTTCAATCATCTGAAAAGTTATCTTATTTTCTTTCCTTGTCCATAAATAGAATTGTACATGTGGGTATCTTCTAGCAATAGTATCTACAAACAGGTCATCCCCAAAGTTAATTCTGTCATAAGCATATAAAAAAACTTTTTTCATTTCTTAAAAACCTTTCGTAATGAATATATTTTTGTTTTTATTGCTTTTCTCTTTTCTTGTTTTATCTGTCTATTCACAATGGTTTCATACATATTCACCACTTTTTCAATGTTTCCATCCTCAACTAATTTACTTATCACTTTTTCCATTTTATTTTCAGGTTTTCTGTTTTTATACCAATCTATTACTTGTTGCTCATTCAAAACCCTATGTATATTTCTTCTAATTACTTCTTTATTATTTTCTTCTTTTAAAGACCGAACAATCATATTTTCTATTGATTTACACCAATAGTTATACACATACTGCGTATGGAAATCATACATTTCTCCAAACAAGTCATAATATTTTTTGTAATTTTGTAGAATAATATCAAAATATTGCAAATCGTACTGTCTACTTAAAGAATTCGGTATGCTCACATAATTGTAAAAATATTCATCTGTAGAATAATAATTATTACAATACTGTAAATATTCGACTAAAAAAATTCTATCTTCCCATGTTTTTCTCATTTCATTAAAGTAAACATTTTCATTTCGAATAATCGATAAGCGAAAAATTTTATTCGTGACAAAATCATAAACAAAATTTTTTCCTTTTTCTTCCAAATTCAATAATGACGGAAGAATATCCTTTTCAATAATTTTTCTATCTAAGATTATCTCCTTCTCTAGTCCGCATAAATTATAGCTAACCTCTTCCCAATCATTGATATACTTCCACCCAAAATCTATGCAATCTGGTTTTTTTTCTAGAATAACATTATGTATTTTTTCATATGTTTCTACTTCTACGAAATCATCTGCATCAACAAATGAAATGTATTTTCCATTTGCATGACGTATACCAAAATTTCTCGCAGTAGATGCCCCACCATTCTTCTTATAATATTTTTTTATATTACTGTACTTCTGAACATAGCTATCACAAATCTTTCCACTATTATCTGTTGATCCATCATCAACCAAAATGATTTCTATTTCTTTATATGTTTGATTCAGAAGACTCCTTACACATTTGTCTAGCGTTTTTTCAGCATTATAAATTGGAACAATAACACTAATCAGTATATCTTTCATCTTAAAATCCCTTTTTTTAATCTGATAATTAAATTTAAAATTAATCCTTTCTCGTAATCATTCATTGTAAATACCCACGACGATATCATAAATACTAATGTATAAATAATTACACTAGCTCCAAATACACTTACTGTTTTAATTGGAAAAACATTTGTAAATGTATATTTTGTTATTAAAATTAGTCCTAATGGAACAATGCTCATCTTTGCTATGTTCTTCCAAAATCCAACAATATCTAAGTGGATTACTTTCGAATAATACACATTCATTATTATTCCATTCCCAAGTATATATGCTATTCCTGTACAAATTGCAGCTCCCATAATTCCATATTGTGGAATTGCCAAATAAGTAGTAACAACATTAACTATTGCTATCAACGCATATATTATTGCTCGAAATTGATGTTTATTTTTTGCAACAATAGTAGAAAATGCTACACTCTGAATCAATGGCACCGCTAATGGTAGCATTGTGACAACACCTATTCCGTATGCCTCTACATACTTATCTCCTGCCCAAAAATGTAAAAAAGTTGTTCCAAATACAATATATCCTGACAATACCAATGATACAATCAGATACTGAATTCTCCCAATACGGATTAGCAATTCCGAAAATTCTTCTATTGGTCTTTTCTCAAATACCATTTGGGTAATTCTTGTCCCAAACACACCACTAATTGCAGATGCTAAATTTTGAAGCATGGATGTGAATGTTCCGCCAATATTATAAATCGCAACCGCTACCGTTCCCAACATTCCACCTATTAATACCTTATCTGTAGACCAATACAGCAAATCTACAATAGAACTCAAAAAAATAAAAGCTGAAAAACCCCATATTTCTTTTAACATATGAACTGGCATATTTTTAAATGTAGGATAAACCTCTAATCGCTTCTTGCAATAAACAATAAAAATAACTAAATTCGCTAATTGTATAAGAAATCCAACCACCGCCATTCCAATCGTTGCATACCCAGAAAATAAAACAAACAAATTAAAAATGGGTGCTACTATTGTACTTATACATTCAAATATTTTTCTAAAAATATATTTTTCATATGCAATTACTACTGACGAAAAAACACTCACAGGAAATGACAATGCCGTACTTGCTGTCATAATCAATAACAAGATTTTCAGTTTTGATAGTTCTGTGTCCGTTAATCCTTGTGCAAAGAGACTTTCAGCCGAAAGTGTCAAAACACCTCCCACAACACATACAAGGCTTGCTAAAACTATATAAATTGTTATGAACAAACCAACTACACCATTTATCATTTTTTTATCTTTTTTCACCCTATATCTGGTTACATATTGCACAACTGCACTTCCCATACCAAATGTTAGTAAAGAGAGATAGCTTATTACCGAATTCGATAAGCTATATAATCCATACTCTGATTGTCCCAATATTCTTAACATTATTGGAGTATAAAAAAGAGGTATAATACAACTTATAAACAAATTAATATATGTTAATATTGATCCTACTTTCAGTTCATTTATGTTATTCGACTTATTCAACTTTTGCTCCTTTATCACATTCCTATTTTTAACAAGTTTCTTACCATACAAGTTAATAAAACGTTTTTCTTGCACGCTTTAATCCAAAATTTATTCAAAAATGAATACCCCTTTTTATCCTCATCTGTAACATCTATCTTTTTTAAATATTTTTCTATTTCTTTAAAAAAAATTCTTTTTTCAGTATCCGCCGCTTTTAATGCCTGTTGACCATAATACATAATTAAAAAAAGTAGGTTTTCTTTTGTGTATGCTTCTAATTCAGGAAATTTATCCTGTATGTATAGAAATCTTCGATACCGCCCTTCAATTGCATCTAATCTTCTTAGTGAAAATGCTTGTCCCATAATGCTATCCAAACGTTGAAAATAATAGTACAATACCACATCCAAAAACAAAATTTTTTTTGCCTTGTCAAATACTTGATAAGTCCAAAACTCGTCTTCGTGATACTTTCCCTTTTTAAAATCAATGTCTTTAATAACTGTTCTTTTAAAAAGTTTATTCCAAACTGTTTGTCTTAATGGTTCTTCACGCAGCAAAGCCCTCATTGAAGATTCTCTATCAAATTCACTAACCACAATCTTATCTCTATCAATTATTTTGTCATCAACTTTTTTATTTGTAGAAAACGCTTTACATTCCACTATATCTGCATTATATCTTTCCAAAAAACATTTCAATGTCTCTAATGCATCTTTATGTATCCAGTCGTCACTATCTACAAATGCAATATATTCTCCACTTGCCATTCGATGTCCAACGTTTCTTGCATCTGACAATCCACCATTTTCCTTATGAATCACTCTAATTCGTTTATCTTTTTTTGCCCACTCTTCGCATATTTCAGGACATTTATCTGGTGATCCATCATCCACTAAAATAATTTCCAAATTTCTATATGTTTGATTAACCACTGACTCGACACATCTATTTAAATATTTTTCCACTTTGTAAATCGGTATAATTACAGATATTTTATCTTTCATTCTATTATCCTCTATATCTTGTATCTATCTTTGCTTCCTGTCAGCTCCGAATATATTTCGTGCACTATATTATAGATTACAGGGGTATATGCTGCTAAATTCAATTGGATAAATTCTCTTTTGCTATATGATGCTTTTAATCTTTTTTCTTGCAAAATCTTTTTTAGTTTAGTTCTTTTTTCAATTCTATATTTTTTCAATTCATCATCATTTGTCAATTGCAGATTTGCACTAGTTTTTTCAAGTAAATACATGTATCGTTTTTCCAATATACCATACACTTCACCCGTCTCAAATTCCATCATTTTTTGAACAACTCTAATCGGATCTTCTAATTTATTCATATTTATTTTTGAAATCGATGCGGAATTTTTTCGTATGACATAATGGTACTTTGGCAAATCCTCAAATATCGATTTTTTTGCTTTTTTAAAAAGATAATAATTAAATAGCAAATCTTCGTTTATTTTAATTTCCACATCTAAGCGTATTCCACTCATTATTTCTTTTTTAAAAAGTTTAGTCCCTAGGCTAGGTTCAACTATATCAGCTTTAACTAAATCATACACACCTTGACAATTATCTTGTATTCTTATTTGTCCAGTATTGTAGTAGTAGTCTACTCGATCTGGAAAAACCATTTTATATCCACAGTGAGAGATATCTGCCCCGTACTTTATTGCATTATTTAGAAGGACTTCATACATGTCTTTTTCTATCACATCATCTCCATCCACGAACCCAATGTAATCTCCACATGCTCTATCTAATCCTATATTTCTTGCAGCCGAAACCCCTCCATTTTCTTTATGTATTGGAATAATTCTACTATCCATTTCTGCAACTGCATCAACAATTTTTCCTGTATTATCCGTAGAACCATCATCTACCACAATAATCTCTAAATTATCATATGTTTGTTCACACACACTATTCAAGCAACGCTCTATATAATCTTCAATATTATAAGCTGGTATAATTACACTAATTAACGGTTTCATTTTCCTAATCCACATATCCTATCTTGTTTTCAAGTTCCTCTACCATCTGAGCCTTTTTCGACTCATCTACATTTTTTCGAAGTGTATATTCCTCTCCATAAATTGGACTTTCACACATCCTCTTTTGATGCTTTTCCAAATATTCTTCTAATGAGCAAATTACTTTCGCTGGATTTCCTGCTGCCACTACACCACTAGGAATATCTTTCGTAATTGTGCTATTTGCACCAATAATAACATTATTTCCTATTTTCACATTAGGGAGTACTACCGATTCTGCCCCTATGAAAACATTATCTCCTATTTTCACTTTTCCAATTTTCGTATAATCCAAAAATTGTTTTGTGCTTGCATCATGGCACAAAATATGTACTCTTGGAGCTATTGTCACATTATCACCAATCTCAATTAACCAACAATGCGATGGATCTAATATCACACCATTCAAACGTCCAAAGTTCTTTCCAACTTTCATCCCCATTGATACTAATTTTTCAGTTGTATATTCTCCTCTAAATCTGTATACAAATTCTTTAATCCAGTTCATAGTAATCACATTCCTTTTAACTTCAGTATTGCTCTTTTCAAATAGTAAATCATCCCCATTTCAAACAAATCATATATGGAATACTAGTGATATCAAAATTTGTCTCATTCCATTCTATTATTTTCCAATCAGGACAAAATATTTCCCAAAATTCAATACATTTTTTCAAAATTTCCGGTTTTTCATTACCTCCAAACCAACAATAGTGAATAACTTTATCTATCATTTGCTCCTCCTACACCACACACCTTAAACCTTGCAACAATATATTTCATAAAGTTCCTATCGCCTCTCATTTTACGCTACATAGAATCCAACATTTCCTCAACTTCTTTTACAGTATTCTTGGTACTAAATCTTCTACCTCTTTCAAATGCTTTTTGACAATAATATTCCAATTTTTCCGGATGGTCTATCATTTCTTTAATCACTTTATAAAGTGAGTCTTCATTATTCTCTGTAATAATTCCATATTCATTATTTTCTCCTAGCATTTCTTTCATTCCTGCCACAGGAGTTGTAACAACTGGAGTTCCCACAATCAATGCCTCTGTTGCTGCTGTTGAAAATCCTTCTGCTGTTGATGTACACACAAACATATCACATTTTGCGACATATTTGTATGGATTCGTTTGATACCCCAAAAATGTAAAAGAATCATCTAATCCATTGTCTGCAATGTATTCTTCTATCCTTTCACGTTCTGGTCCATTTCCTAACACATACGTATGTACAAGATAGCCATCTTCTCTTAGTCTTTTGTGTATTCTTGCTAATTTATCAAACCCTTTTATCGGCATAATTTTTCCAACTCCACAAAGTCGAATCTCTTTTTCCCGAATAATATCTGTTTCCACTGGTTCGTCTTTCATTCTTAAAATTTCATCCGTTTCATTTGTGTTGTATTTTATGCTAACATCCGTCAACATCGGAAAAATTTTCCGAAAATCCTCCCTCACACCTTCTGAAACACATATAACTTTATCAAATTTTTGGTAGCATGTTTTTGCCTCATCGTAATTTCTGAATGCCTTTGCTGCAATTTCTTTCGTATATTGTTGTACATGAATCCATGAAATAAGTCGTGTATTTTCCTCTCTACAACCACTCACTACTCTTGCTGCTGGACCTTCTAAATATGCAATTTCGATATCATATTTATCTTTTACATACATTTTATGTAACTGCTCTGGTGTAAAAAGTTTCATCCATCTACTATTTCCTGGAATATTCTTTTTATAGATTGTTTTGTAATGAACATCTTTATTAAGAAATTGTTCATTCACACCGCCACCAAACAACGATATTACTGTTACATCGAATTTTGTTTTATCCAAATTATTGACTAAATTTACAAGTACTTTCTCTGCCCCACCTTGACCTAAATCATGAATCAAGAACAATATTTTTTTCATACTTTTATCCCTTTATATTAATATATTTAGATAGTAACCAACCAAATGGAAGTGCTAGCATCACATATAAAACATGTTTTGTCATTTTTAATGCTTGCAGCGGATTTCCCAGCAGACTACAACTCGACACCAAGTGTATGGAATGTCTTAACTTAAACTTCCACGATGTATTTGGAAAGCTAAGATACAATTTCCGAATTTCCGCAAAACTATTTGGACTATTTTTGTACTGTTTCAGCATTGAATTACTCATTCCATTTTCTTGGTACTCAACATATCTTAAATTCTCATTCATAACGAGAAAATCATATTCCTGACTAATTTGCAGATGCATATAATGAGGATTAAAATTTTTTTCTCCATCAAACACTTTCATCGGTGCGAATTTTTTATATAACTCTGTACGTACAACATTCGTACGATCCCCGTTATGAATAGCATATTTTCCAATCAGAAGATCTATCAAGTTTATGCATTTCTGTTGAGGTAGCGGATCTCCAATTACATTTCCCTCTAAATCATAGTCAAGTCCAACAATTCCTGCATATCTGTCAGATCCATTTTGTTCCCAAAAATCCAATATTTTATCTACTGCATCCTTAGGCATGAAATCATCAGAATCTATACATACGCACAATGGAGTCTCTATATGTGTAATCGCTTCGTTATATGCCGTATGTAGTCCTCCATTTTCTTTGTAATAATATTCTATTTTAAAGTCTGTTGTCTCTTTTATCCATTCTTCCACAACCTCTTGCGTATTATCACAAGAACCATCATCTATAATCATCCACACAAAATTTTTATTTGTCTGTTGTTTCATACTATAGAAACATCTAGAAAGCAACTCAACTCTATTGTATGTTGGTGTAAATATTGTCAACGGAATCATTTTACTCTCCTGCATTCATCATTTTTTATAGTATAAATTTCTAATTAATCCACACATAGCTCTATACCCAACTATTTTGCATCCAATATATAAGCACAGCAATTTCTGATTGTTTCCATGGAACTTTAATATCCATTTGTAATTTTTCAACTTATTGATGCATTCTTTTTGTTTATTCGTTGCCTGCGCCTGTACCAAAAAGAAAGTCCCATATTGAAATGCTAGATATTTATTCATAAACTGTTTTGAATCTACATCATTTTCCCTCAACTCAAAACACTTAATAATATTGTTACATAAGTCTTCACATTTTTTATCATCAATCGTATGTCTTATAGAATCTCTTCTCTGTCGATAATAATAAAAATTCTCACACACAAAGTCTACGCTACCTGCTTTTAATAGCAACTTTGCACACCAATAAATGTCTTCCGAATAAACACCTTCTTCAAACATCATTTCTTTCGAAAGCAAATTTCGGCGAATCATTTTATTACACGCCGACGCAATATATAAATTGAATTTCTCCATATATTCTAGTTGCTGCTTTTTTTCATCGAATTCTGTTGGCATATTTTCAATGTCCATAAAATATTCAATCTTTTGATTTGTATCTTCATAATATTTTACATATGAGAAATTAAGCACATCTGCTTTTGTAATTTTAATACGATCAACCAGTTTTTCGATGGCATTTTCTTCACAATAATAATCATCTCCATCAAGGAACAAAAGATATTCTCCTTGTGCTTCTTTCATTCCTCTATTTCTTGCATTAGAAAGGCCCCCGTTTTTCTGGTGAATTGCCTTCACTCGCGCATCTGTCTTTTCGTATTCATCGCAAATTAGCGGGCAATTATCTGGCGAGCCATCATCCACAAGAATTATTTCTATTTTTTTATATGTTTGTTTTAATACACTATTTACACATTCTCGAAGTTGTTTCTCCACATTGTAAACTGGAATCACAATACTTATTAACATTTCATCCATCAAATTATTCCCCATCCCCATGATAACTGAATATAGTAAAATGCTAAATACGCACCTATCATTGTCAAATAAATAATTTTTGCTGATTTTTCTTCAAACATATGGTCTATTTCCCATGGTAAAAGAATGTAATTATATACAGAAAAATATATTGGGAGTCGCCCTATATATATTCCACTTGTAAAAGAAGAAACTATATATAATCCCATTGACACAATTGACATGTTTACACATATATTAATTATAGGGTTATTTGCTTTTCGTATGTATTTCAATCCTATTAATGAAAGTATTGTTGGTACCGCATACACAAACACTCGTATCAAATTTGTACCATCATCTGCCATCATCTGCCAATCGCTTACAACATTCTTATACTGTGTTTCTTGTAACATAGTATCCAGTATCCCCGTAAAACGTTCTGCAAAGAACACAAGTACTAACGCTGCCGCAATGAATAAAATTGTTTTCTTATTCCACGCTTTTCCCTGTGAAATAAATACAAAAGGCAATACTAATAGCGCACTTTGATGAAATAATGACGCAAATAAAATCCCAATAATTGCTTTTGCATATTTCTTTTCTACGATCAAACCTAAACATGCAAAAGTTACTGTTACTGCCACAAATTGTCGCATCCCATTAAACATCCAAGACACATAATCTGTAGATGCAATAAACAGAAAAAAGCTAACCATGTATCTTGTAGAATACTTACGATATACTTTGAACAGCAAATAGGCCTGCACAGCACCAATTATGAACAGATATACAAGCTCTCTGTTTCCAACCACGCATTTGATGACTGCTGACAGAAAATAAAAGCCTTTGTCTTTGTTCATCTGAGTCATGTATTCTGGAATCGCAGATAAACTCATCGGCATCTCTGAAAAAGAAATCAAATACGCTCCCGTATCACCTACATATCCTCTATTCGCCGTCCATATCACCAACGGTAGCACTAGCACCACCGCCCACACTGGCTGCATTCTTCTCACCTTCTGCCCCAGTACGACTTCCGTTCTCTCCATCTGAACACACAGGCTCAGTATGGCAAATATTAAAATCCACACGATAATCAAATAATAATTTGACACAATCTTTCTCCTACATTTCTGTTACTTTATTTTCGCTGCTGTCATCTGTACCACTTTCTTCTTGTCAAACTCACGCTCCATCTTCTCACGTCCAAGCTTTCCAGCAAGTTCGCGTTTTTCCGGTGTTAGTTCCATCACTTTTTTCATCGCCTGGTACAGGCTGTTACTGTCTTTCACTCTGCAGAGCAATCCATTTTTTCCATTATCAACTGCTTCCTTACATCCTGGGATGTTGCTTGTCACAAGCACTCTTCCTGTTGCTGCTGCCTCTAGAAGTACATTGGACATTCCTTCATGATAGCTTGGCAACACCACACAATCAGCATTCCCATAGTATGGTCTTGGATCTTCCTGAAATCCGTGGAACACTGCGATTCCAGCATCCACCAACTGCTCTACCTGTTCTTTATATTCATCTTCGAAGAATCCAACCAGATCCAGAACCACCTGACCTTTATATTCACGATGGAGTCTCTGAATTGCTTCGAATAACTCATCCATTCCTTTTTCTTTCATAATGCGTCCAAGATAGAGAAAATGTACTTTTTCTCGTTTTGGATATGGACAATATGCGTAATGCTCCAGATTAATTCCTGCTCCTGGAAGAATCACCTGCTGTCTCTCCGGCGTAATCTTTTTCTCGCGGAATAACTTGGCATTTGCTTCATTTTCAAAAAATACGGTACGTGCCTTTCGACAGGCAACCTTATACATCCCCACAACAACTTCTGACAGAAGTGGCTTCTGAAACGCAGTTCCAAGTCCCTGCACATTCACATGATATGGAATCTTCTTCAGCTGACACGCCAGGCCTGCATATACATTTGGCTTAATGGAGTATGTCACCACCACATCCGGCTTTTCAGTTTTCAGCATCTTGCGATATGTACGGAAAAGCTTCATGTCTTTGAGTGGATTCATTCCTCTGCGATCTACTTCTGTCTCAATCATCTTGCATCCCATCGCCTGGAAGTCTTCTTCATGTCCGACAAATGGTGTGCTGATGATCACTTCATAATCCTTCTGCATCTCCGCAACTAATTCTCGACGGAACTGCCAGAACATATAAGAGTGATTTGTAATGAACATAATCTTCTTCTTTTTCTTCAGTTCCCCGGTTCCACCTTCAACTACACCGTCACTTCGCAGAACAGACCAGATCGTACCAAAGATACATTTCAAGTCAATCCAAGGACCTACATGCTGCAGATAGTACGCATCCAACTTCGCTTTTTCCTCGATTTCCAATTCGTCACGTCCATGAATCTGCGCCCAGCCTGTCAGTCCTGGTTTCATCTGATGCACACCGTACTCTTCACGGATTGCAATCAAGTCGTCCTGATTATACAGCGCAGGTCTGCTGCCCACCACATGCATATCCCCCTTGGAAATGTTAATCAGCTGTGGAAGTTCATCCAGCGATGTTTTGCGGAGGAAACGTCCCACTTTTGTAATATACTGATCCGGATTCTCCAACAGATGGGTTGGCATATCATGCGGTGTATCCAGACGCATGCTGCGGAATTTATATAACTTGAATAATTTCTGATCAATTCCAACTCTGTCCTGACTGAAGAATACTGGAGCTTTCAGTCCCTCTTCCAGTTTGATTGCGATGACAATCCCGCCAAACACCGGAGACAGTACAACCAGTCCGATTTTCGCCAGTACACGGTCTAATCCAGATTTGAATCGGATATATTTTTCTTGTTTTTTTGTAAGCTTATAGTAATTTTTCTTCATGATTCCCCTCTAGTCTCGTAATGCCATATACAACAATAAGACCTTCCACATCTTATTGTAAAGGTCTTATCTATGTTTCACTTATCGGATGATACGTCGGCACGATGCTTTCCACAATCTGACGCATATCCTTTGTCTCAGATTCTGCTGCGACTTCCATCTGCTTCAATGTCTCGCGGAGTTTCTCTGCATCAACAACAATTGGATGTCCAACGAAAATCTGCTTGTTTGCTGTTTCTGTCATTCCTTCTTCGTCCATCAGCAATTCTTCGTAAAGCTTTTCTCCTGGGCGAAGTCCTGTAATCTTAATTTCAATATCTTTTCCAAGCTTTAATCCGGACAGACGGATCATATTTTTCGCAAGATCCATGATCTTCACAGGATCACCCATATCCAAAACAAAGATTTCTCCACCTTTGGCATAGGCTCCTGCCTGCAGTACCAGAGACACTGCCTCTGGAATTGTCATAAAGTAGCGGATGATATCTGGATGTGTTACAGTCACTGGTCCACCTTCTGCAATCTGCTTCTTGAAAAGTGGAATTACGCTTCCGTTACTTCCAAGTACATTTCCAAATCTTACTGCTACAAACTCTGTCTTAGAATGTTCATTTGCACACTGAATGATCATCTCACACATACGCTTGGAGGCACCCATAATATTGGTTGGATTTACTGCCTTATCTGTGGAGATCTGGACAAACTTCTTCACGCCCCACTTATCTGCTCCCTGTACTAACTTGTGTGTACCAAGCACGTTGTTCTTGATTGCTTCATTCGGGCTCTTTTCCATCAATGGCACATGCTTATGTGCAGCCGCATGATAAACAATCTCCGGGCGATATTTTTCAAATACTGCGTCCAATCTGTTCTGGTCGCGAATGGAACCAACCAGTGTACTAAGGGGCAGTTCTGGATGATTACGCTTTAATTCCTGCTGAATCTCGTAAGCATTATTTTCATAAATATCAAAGATTACAAGACGCTTTGGATGATGGCATGCAATCTGACGGCATAGCTCGCTTCCGATGGAACCGCCGCCACCTGTAACCATAACCACTTTCCCAGACACATAATTCATAATCTGATTCAAATCTACATGAATCTCTTCTCTTCCTAATAAGTCATCTACACTTACCGGACGAAGCTTACTTGTGTTCACTTCTCCATTAATAAGCTGGTAAAGGGCAGGCATAATCTTCAACTCGCACTCTGTCTCTTTACAGATGTCCAGAAGTGGACGAAGCTGCTTACTGGATGCAGACGGAATGCAGATAATAATCTGGTCAATGTTGTACTTCGCAGCACTTTCCTTAATCTTATCACGATTTCCTACAACTTTTACTCCACTTAGAATGCGACCCATCTTCTGTGGATCATCATCAATGATGCAGCGCACTTTCAATTCGATACGCTTACTTGTCTGTATCTCCATGAGCAGTGTCATTGCACCTTCTCCGGCTCCAATCAGCATAACATTCTTCGCGTTCTTCCAAGGAAGCTTTCTACGCTGTCGCTTCATACGAATGATACGATAGGAGAATCTAGTCACACCTGTCAGCGCCATCAGATACATCATACATAATATGTAGAAGCTTCGCGGCAAAAGTCCTCCTGTCACTGTAACAACGCCAATCTGTACAATCCCGGACACGATACATGCCCACACGATATTATAGATTTCCTGAAGCCCTGCGTATTCCCACATGCTGTTGTAAATATTAAATATCGTAAAGATAATCAATGTCGTTAAGATAAAGATTGGTGTATATTTTCGAAGTGATTCCCAGTGTTCTGGTGGAATACTGGACACGATAAATTCAAATCTCGTGGCTAAAGCGAAGAAACATGCAAATATAACACTAATAATATCAACGATAATCAAACCAATTCTTCGAAATAATAATTGAAAATTAAAGTTTCTTTTCATGCGTTCTCCTTTCCCACTTTATGATATACAAAATTTCTGCTAATTTATTTTATTGTACCATTATACTATCACGAAATAAAGACGTATTTTTTGTATTATATTGTCTTTTTTTCGATACAATATTCGGTTTATGTCGCCAGTTATCGGACACATTGACATTTACCAAAAAATCCGCTATCTTGAAACACAGATTATGATATTTCAAAGGAGATTATAACATGAAATCACTGGTTCTTGCCGAAAAACCTTCCGTTGCCCGCGATATCGCGCGTGTACTTGGCTGCCACAAGAATATTTCTGGTGCCATCGAAGGAAATGATTATGTTGTTACCTGGGCGCTTGGACATCTTGTAACCCTCGCCGACCCGGAAGAATACGATAAACAGTATAAAACCTGGGACCTTTCTTATTTACCAATGGTTCCAGAGAAATGGGAGCTGGTTGTGATCAAGCAGACTTCCAAGCAGTATCAGCACGTGAAAGCGCAGCTATTCCGTAAGGATATTGGAGAGATTATCATTGCTACGGATGCGGGACGTGAAGGCGAGTTGGTTGCCCGCTGGATTCTTGACAAATCCGGTTGCCGCAAGCCGATCAAACGTCTCTGGATTTCTTCCGTGACTGACAAGGCGATTCGCGAAGGGTTCGCACATCTGAAAGACGGACGCATGTACAATGACCTTTATTTTGCAGCGAAAAGTCGTGCCGAAGCAGACTGGCTTGTGGGAATCAATGCTACCCGCGCCCTGACTTGCAAGTATAACGCGCAGCTTTCCTGCGGGCGTGTCCAGACACCGACGCTTGCAATCATTGCACAGCGCGAGCAGGAGATCCGCTCCTTCCAGCCGGAAGAATATTATGGGCTTACTTGCTTCGCCGGAAATATTTCCTGGACCTGGCAGCACAGCAAGACAGGAAGTCTTCGCAGCTTCCATAAGGAAATGCTTACCAAGCTCAAATCCGAGATTTCCACAGGGAATTTGACCGTTACAGAAGTACAGAAAACCGCGAAGAAAACATTTTCCCCAGGATTATATGATCTGACTGAGTTACAGCGTGACGCAAACCAGCGCTTTGGATTCTCAGCGAAGCAGACATTGAATATTATGCAGCGCCTGTATGAACACCACAAGGTGCTCACTTATCCACGAACGGATTCTCGCTACATCGGTACGGATATTGTGCCAACCATTAAGGAGCGTCTGAAAGCCTGCAATCTTGGGCCTTATAAGAAATGGATTCCGGATCTTCTCCGTGCACCGCTGAAGACGAGCAAATCTTTCGTCGATGATAAGAAAGTCAGCGACCACCACGCAATTATTCCGACTGAGGAATTCGTCCAGCTTGACCGCATGAGCAATGAAGAACGTAAGATTTATGATCTGGTTGTTCGCCGTTTCATCAGCGTTCTTTCTCCTGCATTTGAGTACGAACAGACGACGTTGAAAGCAACTGCTGCCGGCGAGACATTTATCGCGAAAGGCAAAGTTGTACTGGCTCCCGGATGGAAAGCCGTCTACGACGCAGATACTATCACTTCTTCTTTAGAAGACGCGGATGGTTCGATTGCTGAGCAGGCACTTCCTACGTTCCAGCGCGGAGATGTGCTTCCAGTCACACAGGTGAACCTGACTTCCGGGAAAACCAAACCACCTGCAAGATTTACCGAGGCAACGCTTCTGTCTGCCATGGAAAATCCGGTGCGCTATATGGAATCAAAGGACGCAGAAGCGCGCAAGACGCTGGGCGAAACCGGTGGACTTGGAACTGTTGCTACCCGCGCCGATATTATTGAAAAATTATTCCATTCGTTCTTGATTGAGAAAAAAGGCAACGAGCTTCTTGTTACTTCCAAGGGCAAACAGCTGTTGGAACTCGTTCCAGAAGATTTGAAAAAGCCGGAGCTGACTGCTGCCTGGGAGATGAAACTTGCCAACATTGCAAAGGGCACACAGAAATCCGCTGGCTTCCTCAAAGAAATCGAGGCATACACAGAAGAATTAATTTCAGAAATCAAGGGCTCCGACGGTACGTTCCGTCACGACAATCTGACCAACAGCAAATGTCCGCGCTGTGGCAAACGAATGCTGGCCGTGAATGGCAAGAACGCCCGACTGCTTGTGTGTCAGGACCGCGAATGCGGCTACCGCGAGACAATTGCACGACTCAGCAATGCCCGCTGTCCAAATTGTCACAAGAAAATGGAAATTATGAAAAAAGGTGACGAAGAAACCTTCGTATGTGGAACTTGTGGACATAAAGAAAAACTGTCCGCATTCAAAGAGCGCCGCCAGAAAGAAGGGGCTGGCGTGTCTAAGAAAGATGTACAGAAATATTTGAAAAAACAAAAAGACGAACCAATCAATAACTCATTTGCCAATGCGCTGGCCGGAATAAAGCTGGATTAAATACAATGGAGACGGTGCTTTTTACAAAACACCGCCTCCATTTATAATATGTTCCCATTTGCATCACAATGAATCGTATCGTATATCTTAAATCGTTTGTAATGAATCTTTGTACGATAAATTTCGATTTCGAATGTCTGATCCACGTCATAGCCATACCTTTTCGTATGCCATTCTATAATCTCTTCTGCAAGAGTCTTTTCATCCACCGGGAGTAAAGTATTCGCCACGACATATAGTTTCGTTTCCAAAATGCCGCCAGTTCGATAGTTTGATGTCGACATGATTGCATACGGCATTACTTCCACATATGCAATTACAAGTAGAATAATTATTAAAATTGTGCCTATGATAAGTACTAGTTTCTCTCGTCTCATGATTCCTCCCTCTGTATCTTCGTACACTGCATGTTCGTACAGTACATCTACATACAGTGTAAATTAATACATCTATATTTTCAACCGATTCATAAAGTATACTAGGAACAAAAGATTTGGTGTGGTGTTTAATATGAGTAAAATTATTATAAATTTGGAACAAGTGTTAGCTGATAGAAAGATCAGCAAAAATCAACTTTGTTATGCCTGTAAGATACAGCATACACAATTAAATAATTATTGCAAGAACAAAGTTGGAAGAATTGATTTAAATATTTTCTCAAAGATTTGTGATTACGTCGGCTGCGAGATTGGTGATATTCTGATTCACACGGACGAGGACGTTTCTTCAAATCCTGAGAAATAATTCCCGTTCAAAATTTGTTAACAATTTCTTCTTTTTTTTAACACAATTTTATCACAAAATTTGCGTATACTACAATTGTTCGTAAGAAACGAACATAAAATTCTTTTTCATAACTTTTTCCTCAGGGCTGCACTTTCCCATATGCAGCTCTACTTTTTTGTTTAATTATTGGTTTGCTTAGTTGTATCTATTAAATTCTTCCAATAAAATAAGTCCATCGGAAAACGACAGACTTATTTTCACAAACACTATTTACTTTTTAGCCGATCAACACTTTTTTCCCTTCAAACAAATCATTGCGTCCAGCATATTTCAATGAGAAAAATTGCTCCGTCATGCTCATGTTCAAGGTCTTTCCAAAACGTCTCGGACGCGCAATCAACGTTACTGCATCTCTGCTTTCCCACCATTCTTTAATAAAAGAATTCTGAGTATCTTATTTAACAAAAAGGAGTAAACCACATCGATTTACCCCTTCTTATCAAATTCCATATACTTTTTTTGCATTTTCTTCTGTCTGCGCAACGACTTCTTCGTACGTCACACCTTTGATTCGCGCGATTTCTTCCGCTACATACTTAATATATGCAGAGTTGTTTCGCTTCCCGCGGTTTGGTTCCGGTGCAAGGTATGGGCAATCTGTTTCCAACACGATGGATGTCAAAGGAATTGCTTCCACCACCTGTTTCAACTTCTTGCCATTCTTAAATGTCACTACGCCGCCAACACCGATAAGAAATCCCAGTTTTACATATTCAACTGCCAGTTCTTTTGAACCGGAAAAGCAGTGAATGATTCCCGGAATTCCTTCCGCATGTTCTTTCATAATCTGAAAAGTATCTTCGGATGCATCACGACTATGGATATTCACTGGAAGATTCAGTTTTCTGGCAAGTTCCAACTGCTTGATAAACCAGTGTTTCTGCACATCTCTTGGGTATTCATCCCAATGATAGTCTAGTCCAATCTCACCAAGTGCTACAACTTTTTCTTCCTGGCACCACTGTTCGAGTTCTGCAAATGTCTCCTCGTTCAGTTCGCCCGCATGATCTGGATGTACACCAACCGCCGCATAGACGAATGGATATTTTTTTGCAAGTGTCAACGACTCCTTGCATCCTTCCAGCGAAGCGCCAACATTTACAATAGTACCAACGCCCTGTTCCTGCATAGAAGCAAGCAGTTCCTCGCGTTCTTCCTGAAACTGGTCATCGTCATAATGTGCGTGTGTATCAAAAATCATTGCTTTGTTCGTGATTTCTGGCATTATAATAATCCCTTTCTCAACTCTTCTGGTGTCTTTGGAGAAAGTAATCCTGGGGCAATGTCAAAGACAGTTTTTGCTCCACATTCTCCCGCCTGTGAGAGTTTGTAAGCTGCTCGTGCATAGCATACAAGCACACTTGCAGTAAATTCTGGGTTTGAATCCAATTTCAAAGAGTACTCGATGATGTGTTTATTTCCAGAAACGCCTGTCTCACCGCTGCGAATCACGAAACCACCATGTGGCATCTTGCTGTGATTTGTTTTCAGTTCTTCTTCAGAAATGAATTCTACCGTTGTTTCATATTCATCAAAATAGTTTGGCATTGTCTTGATTGCGCGTTCAATTTCTGCAAGATCTGCGCCATCTTCTGCAACAACATAGCATTCACGCAAATGTTTTTCTCTTGTTGTAAGTTCTGGTTCGCTTCCACTTCTTACTTTATTCACAGCTTCCTCGATTGGTACTGTGTACTGAATTGCATTTTTCACGCCTGGGATACGACGAATTGCATCAGAATGTCCCTGACTTACGCCTTTTCCCCAGAATGTATATGTGCTTCCCTGTGGGAGGATGGACTCACCATAGAGACGATTCAGAGAGAACATTCCTGGGTCCCAGCCTACGGAAATGATTCCCACATTGCCACCGGCTTTCGCTGCCTGATCCATAGATGCATAATATTCTGGAATACGAGCGTGTGTATCGAAGCTGTCGATTGTGTTGAAGTTTGCAACCATTTCTGGTCCCATAACTGGGAGATCTGTTGCAGAACCACCACAGAGAATCACAACATCAATAGCATCTTTCATTGCGAGCATATCATCTACATGTTTCACATCTACACCAGCTGTCGCAATTTTCACTGTTTCTGGTGCTCTTCGTGTGAACACTGCCACAAGTTCCATGTCCTCGTTGCGGGCAATTGCCTGTTCAACGCCACGTCCGATGTTTCCATATCCTACGATACCGATTTTAATCTTACTCATTGTCAAATTCCTCCTTCTGTTGCTGCCTTCATTGTTGTCATTTATTTGAACGCAGTCACATTTCCGCAATTTATTCTTCCATGTGACTGCATTCAAAACATTTTACGCGATTTCAGCTCCTGCTGGCATTGGTTTTTCTGGTGTCATAAGTGCAAGATTTCCTTCTGCATCTTCTGCACAGATAATCATTCCTTCTGACAATACTCCAGCAAGTTTCGCTGGTTTTAAGTTCACAAGAACCATTACTTTTTTACCTACCATTTCTTCTGGTGTGTAGTGTGCTTTGATTCCTGATACAATCTGTTTTACCTGACTTCCGATTTTTACCTGTGAGCAAAGTAATTTTTTTGATTTTTTCACTGCTTCACATGCAATAATTTCTCCTACCTGGAACTGTAATTTGGACCAGTCTTCGAATTCGATTTCTTCTTTTGGTTCGATATCGATAACTTCTTCTTCCTCTTTTGCAGCTTCTTCTACAACTGGTGGATGAAGTTCTTCAACTTTTTTCATAACTTCTTCTAAGTCTAATCTCTGGAAAAGGATTTCTGGTTTTTCAGTCACTTTTCCATCACCAAGCTGTGCAAGCACTTTTTCAGATGTTTCTGGCATAAATGGTTCTAACTGTTTTGCACCTGATTTGATTGCTTCGATCAAGTTGTAGAGAACTGTTTCCAGACGATCTTTCTTCGCTTCATCTTTTGCAAGTGCCCATGGCATTGTCTCATCAATGTATTTGTTGCAACGTTTGAAGAGTGCGAAAATTTCTGTGATTGCGTCTGCAACACGGAGATCATCCATCTTCTTATCTACAGCTTCTGGTGTATTTGCAACGACTGCCTTAAGATCAGCATCTACATCTTCTGCCACACCCTTGTCTGTAACTGCGCCGCCAAAATATTTATTTGTCATGGAAATTGTTCTATTTACAAGGTTTCCAAGTGTATTTGCAAGGTCAGAATTCATACGTTCTACCATGAGTTCCCATGTGATTACACCATCATTTTCAAATGGCATCTCGTGAAGTACGAAGTAACGAACTGCATCTACACCGAAGAAATCTACTAATTCATCTGCGTAAAGAA
>CAZPZR010000025.1:0-25582 GCA_964591105.1 uncultured Lachnospiraceae bacterium
TCAAGACGCTAGCCTCTCACGCTGGAATCAGGGGTTCGATTCCCCTAGGAGTCATAAGATGATCCACATAGATCTTTGAAGATTTATGTGGATTTTTTTGTTCTTGTAGATGTAAAACAAATATTAAATTTTAACATAGATTGTGATAATGTGTAAACACATCGATTTTATTTCTATAATTAAATCAATCAGAAATCTCAATGCTTAGATACCAATAGGAAAGCAGAGAGACCGGTGATAAATAGAAAGAGTATATGGAAGTCTCCTGCAAAATGATAAGGAGGAACATATATGACAGGAATCGGAAATTTAGAAACAACCCCAAATCGCCTTTACAAAACGAGAATGATTGTTGTATTAATGAATCGACTACTCACTGATGGAAGAAATGAGGAGTTGCACCTTATTGCAAGTGATAAGCGGATTAGAGAAAAGCTGCTTAAAGAATACGGAATTTAAAATTGCCTAAAACCCTTGGTTGACGAGTTTAGCGTGATAATGTATAATAGTAGACGTGAATTTATCATGTACGGAAAATCGTACATCAGAGGAGGAATTTAAAATGGGATTAGTATCAGCAAAGGAAATGCTTAACAAAGCAGTAGCAGGTCACTATGCAGTTGGACAGTTCAACATCAACAACCTTGAATGGACAAAAGCTATTTTAACAGCAGCAGAAGAAGCAAAATCACCAGTTATTCTTGGTGTATCAGCAGGTGCTGGAAAATACATGTGTGGATTTAAAACAGTTCAGGATATGGTAGCAGCTATGATCGACGAACTTGGAATCACAGTTCCAGTAGCTACACATCTTGATCATGGTTCATACGATGCTTGTATGAAATGTATCGATGCTGGATTTACATCTATCATGTTTGACGGATCTAAATATCCAATCGAAGAAAACGTTGCTAAAACAAAAGAATTAATCGCTATCTGCGAAGAAAAGGGAATGTCTCTTGAAGCAGAAGTTGGAGCAATCGGTGGAGAAGAAGACGGAGTTGTAGGACAGGGTGAATGTGCAGATCCAGAAGAATGTAAGATGATCGCTGATCTTGGCGTTGATATGCTTGCAGCTGGTATTGGTAACATTCATGGAAAATACCCAGAAAACTGGGCTGGACTTAGCTTCGAAACTCTTGACGCTATCCAGAAACTTACAGGAGATATGCCACTCGTTCTTCACGGTGGAACAGGTATCCCTGATGATATGATCAAAAAAGCTATCGACCTTGGTGTTGCAAAAATTAACGTTAACACAGAATGTCAGTTAGTATTTGCAGAAGCTACACGTAAATACATTGAAGAAGGAAAAGACCTTGAAGGAAAAGGATTTGACCCTCGTAAATTATTAAAACCAGGTTACGAAGCAATCATTGCAAAAGTAAAAGAAAAAATGGAATTATTTGGTTCTGTAGGAAAAGCTGAATAATAAAAGGACGAAAGCGTTCCAATCTTGTGTTGGGGCGCTTTTTCTGAACAATAAAAACTTTAATTTTCTAAAGTAATAGCGTGAGAAAGGGACGGAGATTATGAGTGAACCAATCAATGTGGCAGAGATTTTTGGACAGGATGTATTTAACGATACAGTCATGATGGAACGTTTGCCAAAAAAAGTGTATAAAGATTTGAAAAAAACCATCGAAGAAGGCAAAGAATTAGACCTTGTGACGGCGGATGTCATTGCTCATGAAATGAAGGAATGGGCAATTGAAAAAGGAGCAACACATTATTCACATTGGTTCCAACCACTCACGGGAGTTACGGCAGAAAAGCATGATTCTTTCATATCTGCACCGCTGTCAAATGGAAAAGTGCTGATGAGTTTTTCCGGAAAAGAGTTGATCAAAGGCGAACCGGATGCATCTTCATTTCCATCTGGTGGACTTCGTGCAACATTTGAAGCAAGAGGATATACAGCATGGGATTGTACTTCACCAGCATTTGTCAGACACGATGCGGCTGGAGCAACTCTTTGCATTCCAACAGCATTTTGTTCTTATACTGGCGAAGCATTGGATCAGAAGACCCCTCTTCTGCGTTCCATGGAGGCAATCAATACGCAGGCACTTCGCTTGATTCGCCTGTTTGGAAATACTACTTCAAAGAAAGTGACACCATCTGTAGGTGCGGAGCAGGAATATTTCTTAGTAGATGCGAAGAAATTTAAAGAAAGAAAAGATTTGATTTATACAGGTCGTACATTATTTGGAGCAATGCCTCCAAAAGGCCAGGAGCTGGACGACCACTATTTTGGTACGATCCGCCAGAGAATTGCGGCGTACATGAAAGATGTTAATGAAGAACTTTGGAAATTAGGTGTGCCATCAAAAACTCAGCACAATGAAGTTGCACCAGCGCAGCACGAACTTGCGCCGATTTATGCGCCTTGTAACATTGCGGTAGACCATAATCAGTTGGTAATGCAGACATTGAAACGTGTTGCGAGAAGTCATGGATTGAAGTGTATTCTTCATGAGAAACCATTTGCAGGAGTTAACGGTTCTGGTAAGCATGACAACTGGTCATTGACAACAGATGATGGCAGAAACCTTTTAGAACCAGGAAAGACACCTCATGAAAATGATCAGTTCCTTTTGGTACTCACTTGTGTGCTGAAAGCAGTAGACGAGCATGCAGATCTTTTGCGTGAATCGGCAGCAGACCCTGGAAATGATCAGCGTCTAGGTGCAAATGAAGCGCCACCGGCAATTATTTCTGTATTCCTTGGGGATCAGTTGACAGACGTGTTAGAGCAGATGATTAACCGTGGCGAGGCAACACATAGTCTGAATGGTGGAAAATTGGAAACAGGTGTTAGTACAATTCCGGAACTGGCAAAAGATGCAACAGACCGAAATCGAACATCACCATTTGCATTCACTGGAAATAAATTTGAGTTCCGTATGGTTGGATCTCGTGACTCTGTAGCTGCGCCAAATATTGTATTGAATACAATCGTGGCAGAAGCATTTGCAGAAGCATGTGATTACCTTGAAAAAGCAGAGGACTTCGGAGAAGCGGTTCACGAACTGATTCAGAAGTATGCAACGGAACACCAGAGAATTGTCTTTAATGGAAATGGATATTCTGACGCGTGGGTGGAAGAGGCAGAGAGACGCGGACTTCCAAATATGAAATCCATGGTGGATGCGATTCCTTCCTTAACAACAGAAAAGACAGTGTCTTTGTTCGAGCGATTCAAAGTATTTACAAGAGCAGAATTGGAATCTCGAGCAGAAATTAAGTTTGAAAGTTATTCAAAAGCTGTGAATATCGAGGCGCGAACCATGATTGATATGGCAAGCAAGCAGATTGTTCCAGCTGTGATCAAATATACAAAAAATTTGGCAGAAGCAGTTGTGCTTGTTCAGCAGGCAGGCGTAGAAGCGGATGTGCAGTCTGAACTTCTGAAAGACGTATCTGAACTTCTGGTAAAAACAAAAGCAGCTTTGAAAGACCTGATTTGCGTAACTGACCAGGCGGCAGCTATGGAAGAAGGCGAGAAAAAAGCACGTTTCTACTATGAGGCAGTAACGGTTGCTATGGAAGAACTGCGCGCGCCAGTCGATGAACTGGAAATGATCGTGGATAAGGATGTATGGCCAATGCCATCTTATGGGGATCTAATCTTTGAAGTTTAGAAAGTGATTAGAAAACGATTAGAAAATATTAAGAACCTTGTACTTGGAATGGAGAAATGAATGTGCTATTCTAAGTGCAAGGTTTTTGTTTATAGTGTGGAGATATTGTGGATAACATTTTTGGATTTACAGAAACCTGTGGATAGGAGGACATTCATGACAAAGAGTGAATTTATCAGTAAATTAAAAAGTGCATTGTCTGCAGAACTCAATGCACAGAAGGTGCAGGAAAACTTGAATTATTATAGTGAATATATTTCAGATGAAGTGAGACGCGGACGAAGGGAAGAAGAAGTGATTCAAGAACTGGGAGACCCATGGGCCATTGCGAAAAATATTATTACATCTGAAGAAATGAAGAGCGAAACGAGTGGGACATATTCGTATGAACCAAGAAATGGATATGAACAGCGTGAAGATAATTTGGGAATGAAGATGCATTCATTTCAAATGTCCTGGTGGAAAATTCTGCTTCTGATCATAGGTGTGATTGGAATTTTGCTGGTTGTGCTGACTGTGATCGGAGGAATTTTCAGTATGCTGATGCCACTGATTTTTCCACTGCTGGTAATTTGGATTGTGATTCGTTTGTTTGGAAACAGGCGGAGATAGCGTGAACAAAATTTTTTGAAAAATAATATCTCTCGGGAATGAAAGCATGAGGTGCTACATTTTCCGAGAGATATTTTTAATTACAATTTTTTAGATTTTTCTGTGGCTTTGTTGATGCAGTCGATAACTGCGCCTCTCATGCCGCCTTTTTCTAAAGCTTCGCATCCTTCGATGGTAGTTCCGCCAGGAGAAGTTACCATGTCTTTGATCTGTCCTGGATGAAATTCCTTGTCGAGAATCATTTTTGCTGTGCCAAGTGCAGTTTGAGCTGCCAGACGGTACGCTGTTTTGCGAGGGAGTCCCTGCAGTAACGGTTGCTATGGAAGAACTGCGCGCGCCAGTCGATGAACTGGAAATGATCGTGGATAAGGATGTATGGCCAATGCCATCTTATGGGGATCTAATCTTTGAAGTTTAGAAAGTGATTAGAAAACGATTAGAAAATATTAAGAACCTTGTACTTGGAATGGAGAAATGAATGTGCTATTCTAAGTGCAAGGTTTTTGTTTATAGTGTGGAGATATTGTGGATAACATTTTTGGATTTACAGAAACCTGTGGATAGGAGGACATTCATGACAAAGAGTGAATTTATCAGTAAATTAAAAAGTGCATTGTCTGCAGAACTCAATGCACAGAAGGTGCAGGAAAACTTGAATTATTATAGTGAATATATTTCAGATGAAGTGAGACGCGGACGAAGGGAAGAAGAAGTGATTCAAGAACTGGGAGACCCATGGGCCATTGCGAAAAATATTATTACATCTGAAGAAATGAAGAGCGAAACGAGTGGGACATATTCGTATGAACCAAGAAATGGATATGAACAGCGTGAAGATAATTTGGGAATGAAGATGCATTCATTTCAAATGTCCTGGTGGAAAATTCTGCTTCTGATCATAGGTGTGATTGGAATTTTGCTGGTTGTGCTGACTGTGATCGGAGGAATTTTCAGTATGCTGATGCCACTGATTTTTCCACTGCTGGTAATTTGGATTGTGATTCGTTTGTTTGGAAACAGGCGGAGATAGCGTGAACAAAATTTTTTGAAAAATAATATCTCTCGGGAATGAAAGCATGAGGTGCTACATTTTCCGAGAGATATTTTTAATTACAATTTTTTAGATTTTTCTGTGGCTTTGTTGATGCAGTCGATAACTGCGCCTCTCATGCCGCCTTTTTCTAAAGCTTCGCATCCTTCGATGGTAGTTCCGCCAGGAGAAGTTACCATGTCTTTGATCTGTCCTGGATGAAATTCCTTGTCGAGAATCATTTTTGCTGTGCCAAGTGCAGTTTGAGCTGCCAGACGGTACGCTGTTTTGCGAGGGAGTCCCTGCTTCACTCCGCCGTCAGCCATTGCTTCGATGAACATTGCAACAAAAGCAGGGCCGCCGCCATTTAAGGCACAAGCAGCATCAATCAGATGCTCTGGAACCATTTCGATAATTCCGATAGAACTATAAATAGATTTTGCGATTTCTAATTCTTCTTCTGTGAAATCGTTATCGGAGCAGATGGCGAAAGCGCCTTCAAAAACCATCGCTGGAGTGTTAGGAAGAAGACGAAGGATTCTTGGAGAACCGTCAATCATTTTCTGGAGACGTTCAACCGTAACGCCTGCAACGATGGACATCATTGCCTTCCCGTCCAAAGATTTTCCGCAAAGAGATAAAGCTTCCGCAGTGTTCTGTGGCTTCACAGCGAGGAGGATGATGTCAGAAGACTCACAAACATCCGCGTCACTCGTGCAGAGATTAACACCCCAAGATTCAGCTTTTGCCATCATTTCAGGGTTGATGTCATAAACAAAAGCATTTTCCTTTGGCAAAACACCACTTTCAAGTGCGCCAAAAAGGATGGCGCCGCCCATATTGCCACAACCGATAAAACCAACTTTCTTTGTAATCATAAAAGTTTCTCCTTTCATTTTGGTACACCCCTTTTCGCAAAAAGGTACACCACATTTTGCAATTGAGGACGTAGCCTTTTTGCATTTTACTACGTCCTATTATGATATTCCCAGGCGCGAGCTATCGCCCCGTCCGCCTCCATCAGCAGCTTCGTTCCTTCTGCCATACACCTCGCCGCGTACAACATCCCCTTCTGCCCGATGCTCATCCCAGCCTGCTTCGCAGCTGCCCAGTGATGCAGTGGCGTGCCTTTGCACATGATAGCGGCACTCAAGGTGATGAGTGGAAGTGCGTGGCTAACTTCGGATGCGTCAGTCCCAATGGAGATTGGCACTGGCTCATCTTCCAATGGTTCTAATCCGCCGAAGTAGTCGCCGTTATTTGCAAGACCAGCCTCTTTGCTTATCTGCGCGGCAAATGCTAATTCTTCTTCCGTATATGTTGGTGTTGGAACATGCGTCATAGCTTCGTAATAAAGTTCCGCCAGTGGACGATTCACTTTCATTTCCTTGCAGCTTCCTACAAGCTCGATATCGACGGTTGTTCCTGTCATCATCGCAGCGCCGCGGGCGCAATGATCCACGCGCTCGCTTGCGTCCTCACAGCGGTCGCGTCTGGAAGCGCGGATAAAATAATTCGTCTTCGCAAAATCCGGAACAACATTTGCAGGAATTCCATTATCTACATATGCGTAATGCATACGAACTTCATCAGGTACGTGTTCACGCAGATAATTCACACCAATGTTCATAAGTTCTGCCGTGTCCAGAGCACTTCTTCCAGCGTCCGGAGCCTTGGATGCATGAGCACTTACCCCGTGAAAACAGTAATTTTTAATATCTTGTGACTGCCAAATGTCATTGCTGACGCGATTTCGGTCAAATGGATGCCACATGATTCCGACGTCAAGATGGTCGAAAACCCCATGTTCTTGCATGATAATCTTGCCGGACATGATTTCCTCCGCCGGACAACCGTATACGTAAATGGTTCCGCTGGCGCCAGTTGCTTCCATATCAGCCTTCAGCGCACATGCGGCAGCGCAGACGCCGGTACCAAGCAAGTTGTGCCCACAAGCGTGTCCGATTTCAGCAAGTGCATCGTACTCCGCAAGAAAACCGAGAACAGGTTTCACATCCTCAGTAGCGTGATTTCCACGCCATACAGCGGTAAATGCGGTTTCGATTCCGGCAGTATTGTACTGAACTTCAAAACCATTGCGTTCCAGAAAATTTGCCAAATATTTAGAAGAAAGATATTCTTTATAGGCTAACTCCGGATGCTGAAATAAATAATCCGCGCAGTCAATCAGCTCAGCGTGATGCGCTTCTAACCAGGAAGCAATCACATTTTCTTTCATATCGATCATAAAATATGCCTCCTATGTGATAGGGTAAAGCCCATCTAATACGTCTAAATATTCCTGACCAAATGTAGCCACATAATCGTTCAATGCAGCAGCAACAATCTGCTCGCCTTTTTCACCAAATGCATCTGTGATTGCTTTGCTGACTGTATATTTCAAATGTGCAGTGTGGAAATTAAAGTCTCTCATGCAAGAAGTTCCAAGTTCTGCTTTCTTCTTCGCAAGATTTTCCACATCTTCCGGTGTCAGAGGGTGTCCCCAGTCGAATTCGCACTGTGTACCTCCCCAGCTCAGAGAAGTACTGGTTGGTGTACAGACGAAATCAGAACGGAATCCCTGATAAACAGCGTTGTCAACATTTACACAATATAATTTTCCGTACTCTGTAATGTTATGCTTCTGCCAAGCCTCACACCAGGCACATTTTGAAATGTAAGTCTGAAGTGTCGGCTCTGTGCGAAGCTGACCAAATACCATCTGACCAGGATAATCTGGCTGCCATTCGCCGTAGGCCTGGTTGGTCATGGTAGTTAACTCGTCACCATTTGCAAGTGCATTGGCGGCCATGCGGGCTCCGCGTTCGTTCCCGTAGGTTGTCATGCCTGAAAGGATGACTTCTTTTCCTTCTTCGCCAAATGTCTCAACGGTATGTTTGGCTAAATATGCGAACAACATCGCGTGATGTTCGATTTTACAGCAAATTGTATTTTCACTCATGTTGATACTCCTTCCTTCTAAAGTGATAAAGCTATAAAATGATTATACTATAATAGGAAGAAATCCGACAGCTGATTTTATTTGGAATTTGACGAAAAAAGGAAAATATTAAGAATGGAAATCGTTATTTTGAATAAAAAATAGCAATTATTTATCTAGAAAAGCAAGAAAACTAAAAAAATAAACAATATAGAAAATTGCATGTAAAACGAAGAGAAGTTATAATATTAACATAAGAAACGAGTTTACTTTTATAAGGAGGAACAGAAATGAAAAAGAGAAGTATTAGCTTGTTATTAGTAGGAACAATGTTAGTTTCTATGCTCGCAGGCTGCGGATCTAAAAAAGAAGAAGCAGACAATAGCGAAGAAAGCAGCAGCGTAGTAAAAGTTGCAGCAGTTGAAACAGCTTATGGTGCTGATATGTGGAAAGATGTAGCAGCAGCATTCGAAGAAGAAACAGGAATCAAGGTAGAACTTACAGTAGATAAGAACCTTGAAGATGTAATCTCTCCAGATATGAAAGCAGGTAACTACCCAGACGTTATCATGCGTGCAGTTGGTGCTGAATCTGGTATGACAGAGACATTCATCAAAGACAACAACTTAACAGAACTTACAGATGTGTTAGATATGACAATCCCTGGTGAAGAAACAACAGTTGGAGACAAAATGCTCGGTGGTTTCACAGATAACACAATTACACAGCCATACGGCGATGGAAAAGTATACTTAATGCCAATGTTCTACAGCCCATGTGGATTATTCTACAACGCTGGTCTTTTCGAAGAAAAAGGCTGGGAAGTTCCAGAAACTTGGGATGAAATGTGGGAACTCGGAGACAAAGCAAAAGCTGAAGGAATCGCATTATTTACATACCCAACAGCTGGATACTTTGATGCTTTCTTATATGCATTAATGCATGAAGCATATGGCGAAGACTTTACAAAAGCTTTAAATTATGAAGAAGGAATCTGGGAAACAGATGCAGCAGCAGAAATTTATGCTATCCTTGACAAATTAGCAGATTATACAGAATCTACAACACCAGCAAACGCTAACGATGATAACTTCCAGAAAAACCAGCAGTTAGTACTTGACAACAAAGCACTCTTTATGCCAAATGGTAACTGGGTAATCGGCGAAATGGCAGAAGCTCCACGTGCAGAAGGATTCGAATGGGGATTCACAGCTCTTCCAGCAGTTGCTGAAGGTGGAGAAAGAGCATCTTACGCTTGGTTTGAACAGGTTTGGATGCCAGCAGAAGCACAGAACGCAGATGCAGGAAAACAGTTCGTATCATTCTTATACTCTGACAAAGCAGCTGAAATCTTTGCAGCACAGGGTGCAATTCAGCCAATCAACGGATTAGCTGATTCATTAGAAGGAGATGCTAAGATTTACTACAGCATTTATGATACAGGTGCTGTTGCAGTATTAGATGCATTCGCTACAACAGAATCTATTGAAGGTGTTACAATCCGTGGTACTTTCTGTGATCCTATCAACTCTCTTGTAACAGAAGACAAGACAATTGATGATTGGAAAGCACAGATTATCAAAGATAACGATACATTTAGAGAAAATCTGAAATAGTAACGAACATATGTAACTAGAAAAGCTGGTGCTTGAAAGAAGCACCAGCTTTTTAAATAAATAAAAAAGAATGGAGATGAATCAATGCGTAAAACAAAAGGCCGCGGACGCTTTATATTTTTCTGTGTCGCTCCGGCAATCATTTTATTTGTTATTTTTATGATCGTTCCTACCATCGATGTCTTCCGTATGTCCCTGTATAAATGGGGTGGATATACTGCAAATAAGACATTTGTAGGACTCGACAACTTTAAGACATTAATGCACAGCGAAAAATTTATTCGCTCATTCCAAAATCAGATTCTTCTGATTGTGGTAGTTACAATCGTGACGATGTTTTTAGCACTGACATTTGCAGCAATTTTGACAAGAGAAAAGATTAAGGGACAGAATTTCTTCCGTATTGTATTTTACATTCCAAACATTTTGTCTATCGTAATCATCAGTGCAATTTTCTCTGCAATTTATGATCCAAACCAGGGACTTTTGAACTCTATCCTGGCAATCTTCCGCGGAGATAAGGAGCCAATCCTCTGGCTCGGAAGTCAGAAAATTGTTATTTACAGTATCGTAATTGCGATGATCTGGCAGGCAATTGGTTATTACATGGTTATGTATATGGCAAGTATGTCCAGTGTACCAGAAAGTTTGTATGAATGTGCAGAATTGGAAGGTGCAGGAAAGTTCAGACAGTTCTTTTCCATTACATTACCTTTGATTTGGACAAATATCAGAACAACACTGACATTCTTCATTATCAGTACAATTAATATGAGTTTCTTGTTTGTAAAGGCTATGACAAATGGAGGACCAGACGGAGCATCTAACGTATTCTTGAGCTACATGTATCAGGAAGCATATACCAACTCTTCATATGGATACGGTATGGCAATCGGTTCTGTTGTATTCTTGTTCTCATTTGCATTGTCTGCAATTGTAAATGGCGTTACAAAACGTGAATCAATCGAATTATAGAAAGGAGAAGAGATTATGAAGAAAAAAACATCAAGCTTTAGCAAAATTCTTATCTATATTCCTTTGATTTTACTGGCCATTACAATTGTTGTCCCAGTATTCTGGGTATTTATGGCATCTATTAAGGAAAATGTAGAATTTTATCGTAATCCATGGTCACTTCCAGAAGGATTTTATTTGCAGAACTTCATTGATGCTTGGCAGAAGGCAGATATGGGATCATTCATGTTGAATTCTGTAATTGTAACAGCACTTGCACTTGTGTTGTTGATTGTAGTTGCATTGCCAGCATCTTATGCATTATCCAGATTCCAGTTCCGCTCAAAAGGATTTTGGAACACATTATTTATGGCTGGATTATTTATCAATGTAAACTACATTGTTGTACCTATTTTCTTAATGCTCAGCGATGCGGACACATTTCTCCGTAAGATGGGCGGAGACGGCTTCTTCCTGAACAACATCTTTGTGTTAGCAGTTGTATATGCGGCAACAGCACTTCCATTCACAATTTACTTGTTGTCAGGATATTTCAAGACGGTTCCGAAGGATTATGAGGAAGCAGCATATGTAGATGGTGCTGGATACTTGAGAACAATGGTGCAGATCATTTTCCCAATGGCAAAACCAAGTATCATCACAGTTATTTTGTTTAACTTCCTGTCATTCTGGAATGAATATATCATTTCTATGACATTACTGACAAAACCAGAACTGAAGACATTGCCAGTAGGTCTTATGAACTTAATGGCGGCTCAGAAATCAGCAGTTCAGTATGGTCAGATGTATGCAGGACTTGTAATTGTTATGCTGCCAACATTGATTCTTTACATGTGTGTACAGAAACAGCTTACGGAAGGTATGACTGTTGGTGGTCTGAAAGGTTAAGGAGGATAGGTTATGAATGAACAGATTAAAAAAGTTGTAATAGGTATCCTCATTGCGATTGTATTTATTGCGTGTATCGTATTGGTAGTTGTAGGTCAGAAGAACGTTGGGCTTGGTGGCCTTGGAATGGAGCTTTTAGGACTGGCAGGCTTATTATTCCTGCTGTGGTTGTACAATCATCAGTTTAAATAAGTTATGAAACATTCATTAACATTTGAGAAAAGTATTTCGCGATGGGATGAAGCGATTCCACTAGGGAATGGGCGGATCGGAGCCCTGGTGTACGGAGGTCCGGAGGAACTGCGGTTCAGTTTAGACCGCACGGATATTTGGGACCGTTCGGTGCCGCTTCATACGGAACGAGAAGATTTTACTTATGCAAATTTGGTGCGGATGGCAAAAAATGGAGAAACAGAAGCAATTCGACAACTGTTTGATGCTCCATATAACCATCCGACGCCGACAAAATTACCAGCGGGCAAATTATTACTTGGATTTCGGAATGGAAGAAATGTCCGCTCGCAACTGGATTTGGAAACAGCAGAAGCACAGATGTGTGTGGAGCTGGAAGAGGGAGAAATCATCGTGCAGGCATATTGTCATGCCGTAACGAAAAGCGGCATGATTCGCGTTGGCTGTCGAAGAGAAGAAGTAGAGATTCGATTGGAGAATCCTGAATTTGGAAACGAAAAAACAGCTGAACAGCAAAAGTATGACCCAGAACATCGAGAGATTTCTCAAGGGGATTTGAAACGACTGCATTATCCGGCGCCAGTGAGAATGAAAAAAGCAGGTTCTCCGGATTTTGAGTGGTTTCTACAGTCTGTCGATGCAGAATTTTCCTTTGGAGTGATTGTTGGCATATTGGAGAAAGAACGGGAAACTCTGATTGGCTATCGAGTGGTCACTTCACGAGATGGAATGCATTGGATAGACGATGCAATCGCGCAGATTCAAGAAGAACTGCGGAACGGATATGAAGAACATAAAAAAAGTCATTTGACATGGTGGAAGAGGTATTGGGAGAAGAGCAAAATCTCCTTGCCAGATCTTTGCTTTGAAAGAAACTGGTATTTGACCAATTATCTATTTGCCTCCTGCTCAAGAAAAGGGGAATATCCAATGCCGTTGCAAGGGGTATGGACAGCAGATGATGGAAGTCTTCCACCATGGAAAGGTGATTATCATAATGATTTAAATACCCAGCTTAGTTATTCGCATTTTTATAAGGCCAATCATCTGGAGGAAGGAGAAAGTTTTTTGGATTTTCTCTGGAATTCCATGAAAGCTGGGGAAAACTTTGCGAAGAAGTTCTATCAGACAGAAGGAATATGTCTGCCGGGAGTGATGTCCATTGACGGACAGCCGCTGGGAGGATGGCCAATGTATTCGCTGTCTCCTATTCATCAAATCTGGCTTTGTAAGTCATTTGAAGAATATTACCGCTATACAGGGGATCGAACATTCCTGAAAGAAAAAGCATGGACATATTTTGAAGAGACTGCAAAATGTATCACTGCACTTTTGGAAGAGAAAGACGGACAACTGTATTTACCAGTTTCTTCTTCCCCGGAGATACATGATGATGAAAAAGAGTCCTGGCTGACACCGAACAGCAATTATGACTTGGCATTGCTGAGATATTTGTATGCGACTTTGGCGGAATTTGCTGAGATACTGGAAAATAGACAAGCGGAAACTTGGAAGAGAATCTTAGACCGACTGCCAGAGCTGGCGGTAAATGAAAAAGATGTACTGATGCTTTCGCCAGACGAAAGTTTGAATGAATCTCATCGACATTTGTCAAATGCAATGGCAATCTGTCCGTTGCATCTGTATTCCTACGAAAAAGCGGAAGACAGAAAGGTAATCGATGCAACGATTCTGGATTATGAGCGTCTGGGAAGCGGAATGTGGGTTGGATTTTCATTTGCATGGATGTCACATTTGTATGCAGTACAGGAAAATGGAGAAGGAGCATTCGAGCAACTTCGAATTTTCTGGGAAAGCTTTTGCTCCAATAACGGCTTTCATCTCAACGGAGACTATCGGAAGCGTGGATATACAACCTTCCACTATCGCCCGTTTACGTTAGAGGCGAATATGTACGCGGCAGATGCACTGCAAGAAATGCTCTTTCAGATGGATGGAGAACAACTGCATGTATTTCCAGCAATTCCAGAGGCGTGGAAGAAGCAAGGATGTGCATTTGAAGGATTCCGTGGACACGACGGCATCCTTGTATCTGCAAGGTGGACTGAAGATGGAAAATGCGAAGTGCAGGTGGACTCACCGGTGACAAAGTGTGTTCAACTGAAAATTGCTGGCAAATTCATGCGTAGCGTGGAACTTGAAGCGAAGAAAACAATAAGAGTGAATGAGAATATTTCGTAAAAAAAGAGGTATGTAACGATGGAAAATAAAGCAAATAGCGGAAGAGTAACGATACCAACAAACCTGGATATCGTACCAGAAACAATTGAAACATTGAAGCGTTGGGGAGCGGATGCGATTCGCGACTGTGATGGTACAGAATTCCCAGAAGAACTTACAAAAGTAGGGGCAAAAATCTATTCAACTTATTATACAACAAGAAAAGATAATGCCTGGGCAAAGGCAAATCCAGACGAAGTACAGCAGTGCTATATTATGTCCGGATTTTATACAGCAACAGAAAACGTTGTAAAAATCCCATTGATGAAGGGAATTTCTGATGAGCTGATGCAGGTAAACACAAGAGATGATATCAAACGCTGGTGGGAAGTTGTTGACCGTTCCACAGGAGAAGTTGTTTCAGTAGAAAACTGGGATTACGACGAAGAAAGCGGATGTGTCATCATCCAGAATGCAGAAAACTTCCATGAATATACAGTAAGTTTCCTTGCATACTTAATCTGGGATCCAGTACATATGTACAATGCAGTAACAAACGACTGGAAAGACTTTGAACATCAGATTACATTTGATGTGCGTCAGCCAAAGACTCGCAAATACACAATGGAAAGACTTCGCAAATTCTGCGCAGATCATCCATATGTAAATGTTATCCGTTACACAACATTTTTCCATCAGTTCACATTAGTATTTGATGAATTGAAACGCGAAAAATTTGTTGACTGGTTTGGATATTCTGCATCTGTCAGCCCATATATTCTGGAACAGTTCGAACAGGAAGTTGGATACAAATTCCGTCCAGAATATATCATTGACCAGGGATATCATAACAACCAGTATCGTGTGCCAAGCAAGGAATACAAAGACTTTATGGCATTCCAGAGACGAGAAGTTGCTAAACTTGCAAAAGAAATGGTAGACATTACACATGAATGTGGCAAAGAAGCAATGATGTTCCTTGGAGACCACTGGATTGGAACAGAACCATATATGGAAGAATTCGCTTCCATTGGATTGGATGCAGTAGTAGGTAGTGTAGGAAATGGTAGTACATTGCGTCTGATTTCTGACATTGAGGGTGTGAAATATACAGAAGGAAGATTCCTTCCATACTTCTTCCCAGATACTTTCTATGAAGGCGGAAATCCGGTGAAAGAAGCGAAAGAAAACTGGGTAACAGCAAGACGTGCAATCTTGAGAAAACCAATTGACCGTATCGGATATGGTGGATATCTGAAGCTTGCATTAGACTTCCCAGAATTTATCGACTATGTGGAATCTGTATGTAACGAATTTAGAGAATTATATGAAAATGCCAAAGGAACAACTCCATACTGCGTGAAAAAGGTTGCAGTATTGAACTCTTGGGGTAAATGCAGAAGCTGGGGATGCCACATGGTTCATCATGCACTCTACTATAAGAAAAATTATAGTTATGCAGGAATCATTGAAGCATTGAGTGGAGCTCCATTTGATGTATCCTTTATTTCTTTTGACGATATGAAACAGAACCCAGAATTGCTGGATAGCTTTGATGTTGTAATCAACGTTGGAGATGGAGATACAGCACATACTGGCGGAAGTGTTTGGGAAGATCCAGAAATCTCTTCTGCAGTTCGTAAGTTCGTATACAATGGTGGTGGATTCATCGGTGTTGGTGAACCAACAGGCCATCAGTATCAGGGACATTATCTGCAGCTTGCAAGTGTACTTGGAGTAGAAAAAGAAACAGGATTTACACTGAACTATGATAAATACAACTGGGAAGAACATCCAGAGCACTTCATTTTGCAGGATACAACAGGTCCAGTAGACTTCGGAGAAGGACAAAAGAGCATTTTTGCATATGAAGATGCACAGGTTCTTGTACAGAGAGAAAAAGAAGTACAGATGGCGGTAAATACATTTGGAAAAGGACGTTCTGTATATATCAGCGGACTTCCATACAGCTTTGAAAACAGCCGAATTCTTTACAGAAGTATTCTTTGGAGTGCAAACAGTGAAGATGAACTGAATCAGTGGTTCAGTACAAACTTCAACGTAGAAGTTCATGCTTATGTGAAAAATGGAAAATACTGCGTAGTAAATAATACTTACGAACCACAGGATACAGTAGTATACCGTGGAGATGGCAGCAGTTTTGAACTTCATTTGGATGAAAATGAAATTAAATGGTATGAAATCTAAAAAAGAAATCTAAAATAGGACGTAGCCTTTTTCAAAAAGGCTACGTCCTATTTTGCATAAAAACTATTGTTTGCGATAAAGCTTTCGATACTGTTGACAGGTCATTCCATATTTCTTCTGAAATACCTGTGCAAGATAACTTCTGGATGAAAAACCAGTGGAAGCAGCAATGTCTTCGATGGTCAGGTTTGTATTGACCAGCAGATCCTTGCAAACATTCACACGTACCTGGTTCAGATAAGCGATAGGTGATTGTCCATAAATCTCAGAAAAGCAATGACTGAGATAATACTTGTTAATATTGCTGACCTTTGCCAGAACGTCCAAAGTGATTTTCTTCGAATAATTAGCATCAATATATTGCTTAGCTTTGTGACACTCGTGTGTCCCATTCTGCTGTGTCGGAGCAGTCAAAGTGACCGGTTGATTGCGCTGAATCTTGCGGATTAAGATCTCCAGATAGTTTTGGCACAGATCCCAGTAATATTCTTGCTTGTTGTTGGTCTCTTCCAAAATGTTCTCGAAGCAGTGGCGGATTCCTAGCTTGCGGTCTGCATTTTCAATAATTACATAATCAGAGCTGGAGTCTGTGGTCATCTGTAAATCTTCGACTCCGATTACGTAATAGTCCAAAGGCTCGCGCGGGGTGGAAATCTCTGTGTGCTCGACGTGAGCATTGATAATCACTAGGTGGTCAGGGCTCAGAGGAATTAACGTGTTCTCAATCAACATATGCCCTTTCCCGCTCTTAATATAAAATATCTCTGTATAATAATGTGTATGTGGGACACTGATCCAGTCTTCTTCATACTTGGAGGAAGCGATGGAAAGAAGCTTTGCTGTATCAGGGTGAATGTGTCCGAGTTCTACATCAAATTTGCGAATACCCATAATGTATCTCCTTGTGTATGTATAATGTAGGTATCTTTAAAATTAGTGATAGTATATTCGAAATGGGCGTGATTTTCAATGTTTTGAAAAAAATTAAAAAAATTTAAAAAAGGGCTTGCATTATTTGAAAAACTGTTATATACTATTTCTTGCGTTGGTGATAACGCACAATTGAATAAGCGCGATTAGCTCAGTTGGTAGAGCACCTGACTCTTAATCAGGGTGTCCAGGGTTCGAGCCCCTGATCGCGCATGGAAAGAGCCATTGTTTTGGATTGTCAGAACAGTGGCTTTTTTGTTGTCAAAAATTCGAAGGAAGCTGTCGGAGGATGATTCTGAAGGAGGTTTCAGTGAAGAGTGAAAGAGATTGTATGAATAATTATAAAAGGTCAGAATTTTCCGAAAAAAGACATGTAAAAACACCAGTTGTATGAAATAAAATTTCGAGTTATTTTCTCTTCCCATTCTACCAGATTTAGTGTATGCTATTACATAGCGAATGAAAATAAAAGCGCTATATATAGTGCAATGTAATATATATGAATCAAGATTTGGTATAAGGGGGAGGAAACGGAGCAATATGGAGATTAAGACGATTGTTATCAAAAGAAACGGCGAAGAAGTTGATTTTGATTTAGAAAAGATTGCGAATGCGATAGCAAAAGCGAACGCTGGAGTAGAGCCGATTTACCAATTGAATGAGCATCAGATTCGTGCAGTTGCAGACAATGTAGCAGCGAAAGTACAGACTGCAACACACGCAGTACATGTGGAAGATATCCAGGATATGGTAGAGACTGGAATCATGGAGATGCGCGGATATGAAGTTGCTCAGAAGTATGTGCGCTATCGTTACAAACGTGAATTGAGTCGTAAGACAAACACAACAGATAATGGAATTCTTGCGTTAATTGAACATCTGAATGAAGAAGTAAAGCAGGAGAATTCTAATAAGAATCCAGTGATCAACTCTACACAGAGAGACTACATGGCTGGTGAAGTAAGTAAGGACTTGTCTAAGCGTGTACTTTTACCAGAGGAAATTGTACGTGCACATGAAGATGGAATCATTCATTTCCATGATACAGATTATTTCGCACAGAAAGAACACAACTGCGATTTGATCAACCTGGAAGATATGCTTCAGAACGGAACTGTAATCAGTGAGACTATGATTGAAAAACCACACAGCTTTTTCACTGCATGTAATGTAACTACACAGATTGTGGCACAGGTTGCAAGTAACCAGTATGGTGGACAGTCTTTCACACTTGCACATCTTGCACCATTTGTAGATATTAGTAGAAAGAAACTTCGTAATCGAGTAATTGCAGAAAGAACAGAGTGTGGCGAAGTTTTAGATGAAGCAATCATTGATAAAGTGACAGAAAGCCGCCTTCGTGAAGAAATTAAGAGCGGAATCCAGACAATTCAGTATCAGTTGATCACATTGATGACATGTAATGGGCAGGCACCATTTGTTACAATGTTCATGTATTTGGACGAGGTTCCAGAAGGAAGAACAAGAGATGACCTTGCAATGATCATCGAAGAAGTACTTCTGCAGAGAATGCAGGGAGTTAAGAATGAAAAAGGTGTATGGATTACACCAGCATTCCCAAAACTGATTTATACTTTAGATGAAGATAACATTACAGAAGATTCAAAATACTGGTATTTGACAGAACTTGCTGCAAAGTGTACAGCAAAGAGAATGGTTCCAGACTATATTTCTGCAAAGAAGATGCGTGAACTTAAGCAGGGTGAGGTATACACATGTATGGGATGCCGTTCATTCCTTACAGTAGAAGATTCTCAGAGAAATGCAGATGGAAGCCATAAGTTCTATGGACGTTTCAATCAGGGAGTTGTTACAATCAACTTGGTAGACGTGGCATGCTCTTCTTATGGAGATATGGATAAGTTCTGGGAAATTCTGGAAGATAGATTGGAACTTTGTCATCGTGCACTCCGTTGCAGACACGAAAGACTCCTTGGAACGATTTCAGATGTTGCGCCAATTTTGTGGCAGCATGGAGCGCTTTCTCGTCTGAAAAAGGGAGAAACGATTGATAAATTATTGTTTGATGGTTACTCAACAATTTCACTTGGATATACAGGTCTCTACGAGATGTGCATGAGAATGCTTGGAAAATCTCATACAGATCCAGAAGCAAAGCCATTTGCATTAGCAGTTATGCAGAAGCTGAATGACAAATGTGCTGAATGGAAAGCAGCAGAGAACATCAGTTACTCTGTATACGGAACGCCAATGGAATCTACAACTTACCGTTTTGCAAAATGTCTCCAGAAGAGATTTGGCTTGATTCCAGGAGTTACAGATAAGAACTACGTGACAAACAGTTATCATGTACATGTTACAGAACCAATTGATGCATTTACAAAATTGAAATTCGAAGCGGAATTCCAGGAACTTTCTCCAGGAGGAGCAATCAGCTATGTGGAAGTTCCAAACATGCAGGATAACATTCCAGCGGTACTTGCAGTTATGAAATTTATCTACGACAACATCATGTATGCAGAGTTAAACACAAAGAGTGACTTCTGTGAATGCTGTGGTTATGATGGAGAGATTCAGATTAAAGAAAGCGAATCAGGAAAATTAATCTGGGAATGTCCAAACTGCGGAAACCATGATCAGGATAAGATGAGTGTAGCAAGAAGAACTTGCGGATATATTGGTACTCAGTTCTGGAATCAGGGAAGAACTCAGGAAATTAAGGATCGAGTACTTCATTTGTAAAAGCAGGATTGTATTCGTGTATCGAGGATGATAAAGATGAATTATGCAAATATAAAAGCGTATGATATCGCAGATGGCCCGGGAGTCCGGGTCAGTCTGTTTGTATCTGGATGCAGACATCATTGCAAAGGGTGCTTTAATTCAGATACGTGGGATTTTAACTATGGAAGCCCATTTACAGAAGCTGTAGCAGATGAGATCATTGATCTCCTGAAGCCAGCATATATTCAGGGATTTACACTCCTTGGTGGTGAGCCATTTGAGCCAGAGAATCAGAAGGAACTTGTGGGAGTTTTGAAAAGAATTCGTGAGACTTATCCGGAGAAAGATATCTGGTGTTATACAGGATTTCTGTATGATGTAGATTTGGCAAAAGGTGGAAGAGCGTACACGGAAGTGACAGAAGAGATGTTGTCTTATATTGACGTATTAGTTGATGGACCATTTGTAGAAGAACTTAAGGACATTACCTTAAGATTCCGTGGCAGCAGCAATCAAAGAATAATAGAACTTAAAAAATAAGAATGGGTATGTGCCCATTCTTATTTGCATTATATGAGATTTTTCAAAACCTTATCTGTAAATACTTTTGCGTGTTCCAAATCAAGACTGTCAGGATGTGGAAGCGCTTCGTCGAAATTCTGGAGCATTGCATTGCATTTGTCTGCGTTGCTGTCTGTCTTCATTCGTTCCCATTTTTGCCGGATGAGTTGTGGCATCTTTCCTTGACAGAGGAAGGTGCCAAGGTAGCGGTTGTCGCTTTCAATCCAGGCACTAACATTTTTCTCGATTTGTGTATAATAATTTGTACTTTCACCTGCGCCACATGTACCAAACAATGCAATCTGCTTATTGCTCAGACTTTCAAGCAGGTCACTGACGTGGATGCTGCATGTGCCGTGGTGTACGCAGAAACCGATAAAGTAAACTTTGGCTTCTGGCAAAGGTTTGTCTGTTGTAATATCAATTAAATCTTTTGAATTACCGGGAAGGTGAGAAAAGATAGTTGCAGCTACTTTTCGTGTATTTCCGGTTTCACTCTGATAGAGTACAAGATAGTCAAGCAAGTGAATTGCCTCCTTTGTTCAAAATAATGGAGCTTACTGGCTGGGAGTGGCTTAGATAAAACCAGAACCACCAGGGCCGCCAGGACCAGAAGTTCCACAGTACATACCGCCACTGCCACAGCAACAATTGCAAAGAAGGTTGGCGATACACAGCTTCAAACAGAAATTGCTGCCTCCGGTAAATACCGTAGAGTAAGGAGTCTGCTGTTGCTGATACCAGGAACCTCCGCGCTCTAACTGGCTGACGAGCATCTGATATTGGAAGTTGTTAGGTTCGCGGCGGAGTGCTTCGCGAGCATGCTCCAGTGCGATTACGTTGTTGCCAAGACCAGAGTTCGCCATAGCACTGTAATAATACCACTGTGCGTTGCGGTTTGTGATTCCGTTCAATAAGTTTAATGCTTCTTGATAGTGTCTGCTATTAATAAAATTAGCAGCGGCTCTCATATGAAGATCGCTTTCGGATTCTGTAGCAGAAGAGCTGCTTTGACGATACTGACCTTCAAATCCGCGAAATGGTCCGCCGAAGCCACCAAAACCGCCGTAATCGTATTGACTGCCACCGTAACCAGATTGGGTGGAAGCGGAACTTCCGTATTCACGCTCTCGCATGATTTGCTGATAGGCCTGCTGAACTTCTTTAAACTTCGCTTCTGCCTGATCTTTGTTAGGGTTGTTAATATTTGCATCCGGATGATACTTGCGGCTCAGCGTACGATATGCCTTTTTGATTTCTTCATCAGAGGCAGTCTCGCTGACACCGAGGATGCTGTATGGATTATTCATGTTTTGCTTCTCCTATACGTTTTTCTGTTACCATTGTGTAACGATTCCAGACACCAGCATATAAAATATTTCGTAAAATCTCTGCGTGAAGAAGGATAGGGAGCTTTTCGAATTCTCGAGAACACTCCGCAATCATGAGTGTAAGGATTTGCTTACAATTAGAAGCAAAATCAACGGCTTCTTCTTTCAAGAACGATTCCTTTAATGGATTATAATTGCCTGTTTTGATATCTTTCTCAACATCATCGTATGCATCCAACAGATAAATGAATTTTCCAAGGAAGAATCCAATCTTTCGTAGAGAATCTTCCCACCCATCCTCTGCATAGACAAAAAGTTCTGCCATGATTTCACCAAACAAACCTGCCATCTTATCAAGATTCTGCTCGTTTTCCTTTTCGAGAACAGAAATTTTCTGGAGATTAGCCGCAGTCACAGCTACCTTTTTCGGATACTTTTCTTTCACCATGTCTATCTTAGATTTTAACATGTGAGATAACAGAAAACTTTTCTTTTTATGTTCGTCTTCCCAGTCATCTTTGCACTTATAATATGTGAGAATCAGATTCATGTCTGCAGCATAATCAGAAAATTGATTGGTGCGTGCGGTATGCTTTTCTAGTGGATGAGCAATACAGTTGACGATATCTGTCTGAGTCTCAGGCTCATAAAGACCTGTGAGAAGTACAATTAGAAATGTCATATCGTATGATAACGTAATTTGACCTCTTCTACCATAACATTCTTTTAAACGTTTGCAAAGACCACAATAGTAAGATTGATACATATCGTAGTCTTTGAATTTCATTTCTGCTTTATTAATTGCAATATATCCAAACATACGTGAAATCACCTAGCTTTTCTTAATGAATCTTGTGTTGCACTTTGGACAACGGATTTCGATACGCCCTTTACCGCGAGGAACACGAATCTTCTGCTTGCAAGTAGGACACTTGTAAATATGATGTGTCTTGCGCTGGGCAAAGATATTTTTTTGAGAAGCAAACCAACTGCGGATTTTTGCTGTTTTCTGAAGATACATTTGATTTTCAGAAGCACGTTTGTAAATATTTTTCGAAAACATACGATAGTATGCGTAAATAATGAGGAACCATGCAAGGTAAGCAAAGAGTCTGCTTCCGGTAAAATTAGCAAGGAGCATAACAACGAGTGCTGCTCCGATTAAAAATTTGCAGAAGGAATCAACTCCGTATCTGCCATACATGAATCTCATGAATTTTTCTTTCATATTCAATGAACCACCTTTCTGTCATGTACCTAATCATAAGGTTTTTGGGTGGAAAGTTCAATAAACTCCTGATTAAAAAATGTGTAAATTATATAAAGTGGGGGGATGGTTGACTCGAAAAATGCGCAACGTTATAATGTACGAAGAGAGAAGGTGTATCATGAACGAACTTACAAAACTAATCAAAGAAGATATGAAACCAGCCCTTGGCGTTACAGAACCGGGAGCAATTGCATTTGCAGTGGCAACAGCGAAAACACATGTTGCAGGTGAGGTTGAGAAAGTGACCGTTGCGTTAAATTCAGGTATGTATAAGAATGCATTTACCTGTGGAATTCCCAATTCAAAAAATTATGGAAATCTTTATGCGGCAGCGCTAGGTGTTGTTGCGGCAAAGCCGGAACTCGGATTAGAATCACTGGCGGACATCACACCAGAAGATGACAAACTCGCGCAGGAGATGGTGGCAGCAGGAAAAGTCACAGCCTACATGGATCATGTGAGCTCACGCATTACCATTGATGCGACAGTGGAGACAAAGCGGGATACGTGTACAGTCAGTATTCGTGACAGTCACACGCATATTACGAAAATAGAGAAAAATGGAGCAGAGATATATAAAGATAGCGGAATAAATGTATGTGAAAGCACGGAAGAGATGGTGCCGACCATTCATAAGTATAAATTGAAAGAACTATTGAATTATGTAAAGGATGTATCGGAAGAAGAACTTGCATTTATTTCAGAAGCATTTAAAATGAACTTGGAACTGTTAGAAGAAGGTCTTTCTTCTGGACGAGCAGTGATTGCAGAAGAATTGTTAATGGAAAATGATGGAGAACGGATTTCAAAAGATGCAAAGAAGACGGCGCAGCTTTTATGCAATGGAGCGATTGAAGCGCGTGTTTTAGGACTTGCAAAACCTGCCATGAGCATTACAGGAAGTGGCGCACATGGTATTATTGCGACAATGCCATTGTATGCGTATTATAAAATAAATGAAGATACTGTGAAAAAGGTAGAGCTTCTCCGAGCAACAGCGTTGAGCTATTTGATCACAATGTATATCAAAGAATATTCTGGAAAACTTTCTGCATTCTGTGGTTGTGGGATTGCAGCGGGAACAGGAATGGCTTGCGGACTGGCATATTTGCAAGGGGCACAATGTGAACAGATAGAAATGGTAATTCAGAATATGGCAAGTGGTCTGACTGGAATGATTTGTGATGGTGGGAATCATGGATGTGCGATGAAGGGGATCGTTGCAGTGGATGCAGCATTTCGCAGTGTGAACTTGGCACTTCGAGGTGTATGCATCGAAAAGATTCATGGAATTAACGGAAAGACACCAGAAGATACGATGAGACATATGGGACTTATTGCATCGCCGGGGATGGTACAGACAGAAGAGATTATTGTAGACATCATGGAACAAAAATAAGAGGTGAATATGAGCAGAAAGATGAAAGATAAGAGAAGATATCATCGCGGTAGAAGACACAAGAAAAGTATGGTAGACCATGTGATGAACTTGTTGCTTGTTGTGGCACTTATTGTGTTTGTCGTAGCGGCGATTCAGTTAGTCCGAATTGGGAAGGGCTATCTGGATGGGAGAAGCGAATATAAGAAAGTCATGGATCTGGCGATAGAGAATCCGACAGATGAAGAAAAGTTCCGAGTAGATTTTGATAAGTTGGAAGAAATAAATGAGGATACCATTGGGTGGATTCGTTTTTATCCAGAACCGGAGATTATTAGTTATCCATTGGTACAAGGTGTGGACAACGAACAGTATCTCCATCAGACGTTTTCAGCAAATGAAAATACGTTGGGAACGATTTTCATGGATGTAAACAATCGTGCAGATTTCTCGGATGAGAATACGATTATTTATGGGCATCGAATGAAAGATGGTTCGATGTTCCGCAAATTGACAGAGTATGAATCTGAAGAATTTTTGGAAGAAAACCCGTATTTCTATATTTATACAATCGATGGAAGAGAACTGACATACCGAATCTATTCAGTTGGACAGGTGGAAGCTACTTCTGACGTGTATCAAATATCATTTGAAAATGATGAAGCATATGAAAATTATTTGACGATGACTGCGAAGGTTTCTTTGTATGATACAGGTGTAGAACTGAAAAAAGGGGATAAGATTGTGACATTATCTACTTGTACAGCAGCCAGTGATGAACACCGATTTGTAGTCAGAGGCGTTTTGGAAAAGGAAGTAAAATTGGAGGATTAATATGACATACACATATGAAGTGGGCGATATTGTTACAATGAAAAAGCAGCACCCATGTGGAAGTAAAGAATGGGAGATTCTGCGTGTGGGTGCAGACTTTCGTTTGAAATGCATGGGGTGTGGGCATCAGATTATGATTGCGCGCAAGCTTGTAGAAAAAAATACAAAAGATTTGAAGAAAAAGACTTGCAACTAAAAAGAATTTGTGGTAGTATACATGATTGTGATACATTGTTTTCTGCTAAAAATCACAGAGCAGAAAATTCCTTGCTCCCACATAAGATG
>CAZPZR010000026.1:0-23945 GCA_964591105.1 uncultured Lachnospiraceae bacterium
AACATTACGAAAAACCAAGCGTAAGACGTAAGAAAAAATCTGAAGCAGCTAGAAAACGTAAATATAACTAATATGTGCAATGGATGAGGTGTTGAAAAACACCTCATTTTTACATTCAAAAATAACGGGGAGTCATTTGGACTTCCCGTTATTTTGCTCTCACTCTTAATCCTATGGATAGATAATATTTAAAAGTTCTTGATAGAGACGACCAATCGGAAGTCCCACAACATTGTTATAATCTCCATGAATTTCTTTTACATGGATAGAAAAATCTCCTTGAATTCCATAGCCACCAGCTTTGTCTAGAGAATCTCCAGATTCAACATATCTTTTTAAGTCTTCCTTCGCAATTGGATAAAAAGTAACATCTGTCTTCTCAACGAATGATTTGGTTGTAAGGACACCATTTTTATAAATATAGAGTGTTACACCAGTATAGACTTGATGAGTACGATCAGCCAACATAGAAAGCATATCATAAGCTTCTTCTTGATCTTCTGGCTTTCCGAGGATTTCGTCACGATAAACAACGATAGTATCGGAACCAATTACAACGCAGTCATTCTTGGATTCTAAATGTGTGTAAACATCATGTGCTTTTTGTTCGGAAAGCTCCAGAACAATATCTGTAGGAACTGTTTTCGTGATTTTCTCCTCAACAGAAGATGGAATCACTTCGAATTCAAGCCCGGTTCTGGCAAGAAGCTCGCGACGGCGTGGGGACTGTGATGCTAAAATATATTTCATAATTACTTCCTCTCTTATTCCGTGATTGCTATTTTCATTATAGACATATTTGTGGTAAAATAGCAAGTAGATGTGATACGAACAGAAGAAAAGACAGATGGAGGGAAAATAGATGTATATTAGTGAAATTAGAACAAAAGCACCAATGGATGGAGAACGCACACCACTTGAGAAAAAGATGTATCAGACATTGGAGAAATTAAATATTCCATATGAACATGTTGACAATGATCCGGCACATACAATGGAAGAGTGTGCAGCAATTGATCAAGTACTTGGTGCGGAAATTCGTAAAAATGTATTTTTATGTAATCAGAAGAAGACATCCTTCTTTTTACTTGTAATGCCTGCTAATAAACCATTTGACACTGCAGCATTCAGCAAAAAACTTGGAGTTTCTCATATGTCATTTGCACCGGAAGAGAAAATGATTGAACATATGGGGACAACATCAGGGTCTGCATCTGTTGCAGGAATCTTGAATGATGAGGACGATTGGGTGCAAGTAATCATAGATAAAGAAGTTGCAGATGCAGAGTGGTTTGGATGCAATCCTGGAATTAATACCAGCCATTTGAAATTTAAGACGCAGGATCTTTTGAAGAAATTCTTACCTAAGAATCATCATCGTGCAAGAATTGTAGAATTGTAATATTAGGTGCTTGCAAACGGAAGGGAAAGGTGATTATGGGACAGATGGAAAAAATCAGTGAAGAAAAAATGAAAGAAATTCTGAGTAAGCGTACACCGGGAGAACGAATTGAACTCCGAGAAAAGCAGTTTGAACCCATGGATTTGACAGGTTATGATCTTAGCAACATGGACTTTACACTGAGTTCTATGGCAGATGTGATTTTAAAAGATGTAAATTTTGAAAATAGCAGCGTAGAGAATGCGTTGTTTGATGGGACTAATTTGCACGGAGCTAATTTCCAACATGCAAATTTGAAAATGGCATCTTTCCGGCATTGCGATTTGGGCGAATGTAATATATGTGGAGCTGATTTGTTTGCTGCGGTATTGGAGAACACGAACCTAGAGGGCGTACGTTCGGATGCGGATACAAAATGGTTCCGTTTATATTGTCCGGAAGAGGGAGCTTTTTTGGGATATAAAAAGTGCGTGAATGACCGTTTGGTGCAGTTACTGATTCCGGCAGACGCAAAACGAACTTCGGCAACGATGAATTCTTGTCGTTGTGACAAAGCGAAAGTATTGACAATAAAAAGTTTTGATTCTACCGAAAGTTTTGAAGAGGCGTGGTCTTTGGTAGATGAAAATTTTGTGTATAAAGTAGGAGAGTGGGCGGTAGCAGAAAATTTCGACCCGGATCGTTGGTTTGACTCGACGGGGGGAATTCATTTCTGGCTCACGCGAGAAGAGGCAAAGGCATATTAAGAATGAAGCAGACAGTTGAATTGGAAACAATAGCATACATTCATACGGATTTTCCATCAAAATTTGGAATCCCGAGACAGAGCGGTCTCGTAAATACGAAGGGCACGATTGTCTTTGAACCAGAATTTCAACAGGCGGAGGCATTGAGAGGAATCGAGGAGTATTCTCATTTGTGGTTGATCTGGGGATTCTCGGATCATTATGGTAAGAAATGGCATCCAACGGTACGTCCGCCAAGACTTGGTGGGAATGAGCGAATTGGAGTTTTTGCAACGCGATCTCCGTTTCGTCCGAATTCTTTAGGATTGTCTTGTGTGCAGCTGCTTCAAGTTGAGAAAACAAAGAACCATGGATGGGTACTTCATGTGCAAGGGGCGGACCTGAAAGAGGGGACGCCTATTTATGATGTGAAACCATATCTGCCCTATGTAGATGCGCATCCAGAAGCGACGGGAGGATTTGCACACGAAAAGAAATCCTATCAGTTGCAGGTGGAGATTCCAGAAGAGCTGAGTAAGAAAATTTCTGAGGAACAACAGGAAACTCTGAGAGAAATATTAGCACAAGATCCAAGACCATCTTATCAGGAAGATCCAGAGCGAATTTACGGAATGGAATATGCAGATATGGAAGTGCGCTTCCAAGTGAAACAGGGAATTGTAGTTGTGCGTGAAATTGACAGGAAATACAAGGAGAGAAAAGAATGGAATTTATAATAGCATCTTATGAACATATTGATACTATGTGCGAGATCACAGAACAGGCAAAAGCGCAGCTTCGCAAGTTAGGGTTAGACCAATGGCAGAAAGGCTATCCATCTAGAGAAGTTTGGACGGAAGATGCAAAATGCGGATGTACATATCTGGCAGTGGAAGAAGGAGAAATTTTAGGAATCTTTGCCTTTCAGACAACACCGGACGTTTCCTATTATGAGATTGACGGAAAGTGGCTGACGGATGGAGCATATGCATCGATGCATCGTGTGTGTGTGTCAGATGCGTGTAAAGGAAAAGGCGTTGCAGGAAAAATGTTTGCCCATGGATTTGCAATGGCAAAAGAACTTGGATTCCCATCTGTCAGAATTGATACTCATCCAGGGAATCTTCCAATGCAGCGCGCTTTGAAGAAGGCAGGATTTGTGCCATGCGGAAATATTCACCTAGTTGGTGGGTGTGAAGACGGAGACCTTCGAATAGGCTTTGAAAAGATTTTGTAAAGGAGGACATAGTAAATGTCGTTAGAAGATTACAACAAAGCGTATAAACTTGGAAAACGAGATTATCAGTCACGCGTGCTGCGAGGAGAACACCCAACGCTTCGCGTGCTGGATGATATTCTGCCGCCAAAAGGAGAATATTCAGAAATCCCATTGGGAGTTGTTTCAATCCCAATGGAACAGATTGTAGGGACAAAAAATGCTGGACGAAGCAATGCATTTTCTGCAAATTTTATGCCAGTTTTGGAAGTTGGGTCTGAATTTGCTAGAAAATGGAGTCTTCTAAGCACCAGCCATGTTGAAGAAGGAATTCGAGAACCAATCAAAGCGTATGAATATATGAATCAGTTTTACGTGGAAGAGGGAAATAAGCGTGTCAGTGTGATGAAATTTTTTGATGTTTTAGAAGTTCCAGGTTCTGTGACACGTATTCTTCCAAAGCGTAGCGAAGAAAAAGAGAATAAAATCTATTATGAATTTGTAGATTTTTATGATAAAACAAAGATTAATTATATCTGGTTTTCAAAATTGGGAAGCTTTCAGAAATTAGTGAAAGCAGTAGGCAAAGCAGAAGATGAAATTTGGAATGAAGAGGAACGTCGAAATTTTAGTTCTGTATACCGTCGATTTCTGGCAGAGTACCGCTCGCAGGGTGGAGAAAAACTAAAGATTACTGCTGGCGATGCATTTCTGGCATTTATTTCTCTCCATGGATATGAGGGACTTTTGGAGAAGTCTGTTGGAGAGATGAAGACACTGATTATGAAGACATGGGAAGAATTTCTCCTTCTGAATGAACAAGAAGATGTGGACTTGAAGATGCATCCAACCAAGGAAAAGAAGAAACTTTTTGACAGTATTCTTTCCTTTGGAAAAAATAGATTGAAAGTCGGATTTATTTACGAAAAAACTGCAACTTCTTCTGCGTGGACGTACGCTCATGAACTTGGAAGGCTGCACTTGGAACAGATGTTTCCAGACGAAGTGAGCACCATTTATTATGACAATGTTACTAGCGAAAATGCAGAAAAATTTATTCAGAAATGTGTGGATGAAGGATGCGACATTATATTTACTACTACACCGGCGTTTGTACAGGCAAGTGTGCGCAAAGCGATTGAACATCCGAGTGTGCGAATTGTAAACTGCTCGTTAAACACTTCCCATCGATATATCCGAACTTACTATGCAAGAATGTACGAAGCAAAGTTCCTAATGGGAGCAATCGCTGGAGCGATGGCAGAGAATAACAAAATTGTATATCTTGCAGATTATCCGATTTATGGAACGATTGCGAATATTAATGCATTTGCACTGGGAGCAAAAATGATTAATCCGCGTGCGGAAGTGAATCTACTTTGGTCTTGTGTGAAAGGTCAGAATATTCCGGAAGAAATTCAAAAAATTTCGCCGGATTGCATTTCTGGAAAGGATATGGTTATTCCGAAAGAAGTTTCTAGATATTTTGGAGTATTCCGTATACAAGATGAAGAAATTCAAAGTATTGCAATGCCACTCTGGCACTGGGGAAAATTTTATGAACAATTGATTCGTACGATTATGGATGGCACATGGAAATATGATGAAAGTTCTGGTGGAACAAAGGCAATCAATTATTGGTGGGGAATGTCTGCAGATGTTATTGACTTGATTTGCTCACAAAATCTTCCGATTGGAACAAAGCGACTGGTTAAATTTTTGAAAGCAGCGATTCGAAGAGGGGATCTGAATCCATTTTATGGAATTTTGTATTCGCAGACAGGAATTGTTCAGGATGATGCAGAGCGCAGCTTGACACCGGAAGAAATTATAAAGATGGACTGGCTAGCAGAAAATGTTATTGGTAGCATTCCAAAGGAAGAGGAATTAGAAGAGTCTTCCAAGCCGGTAGTCAGACAACAGGGGGTTGACATTGAGAAAGGTTAAAAGACAGGTTAGATAAAGGAATGAAAATACTTACAATAGCAGATAAGGAATCAAAATATCTGTGGGACTATTTTGAAAAAAGCAAACTGGAGGGCATTGATCTGATTATCTCCTGTGGGGATCTTGCACCAGAATACTTGTCATTTTTGGCAACATTTACATCAGCACCCGTGTTGTATGTACATGGAAATCATGATGTGAAGTATAAGAATCGTCCGCCAGAGGGCTGCATATGTATTGATGATGAAATCTACGTGCATCAAGGGATTCGTATCTTGGGACTTGGGGGCTCTATGAGATATATGAATGAAAAGGATCACCAATATACAGAGAAGGAAATGAGACGACGTGTGCGAAGAATGCGATTTAAACTTTGGAAAAAGAAAGGGTTCGACATTTTGGTGACACATGCGCCTGCTAAGAACTTGAATGATGCAGATGATCTTCCACATCAAGGCTTTGAGGTATTCAGAGAATTGATGGAGCAGTATGAACCAAAATATTTTTTGCATGGACATGTACATATGGAATACGGAAGAAAGCATAAGCGATATGATAAGTATCGTGAAACAGAAGTTGTCAATGCATATGAGAGATGTGTGATAGAAGTGGAATAGAAGAAAGCCGAGATTCAATGTAGAACGACATTGAATCCCGGCTTTTCTTATTGAGAAATTCATCCCTTGACAGATACCCAAGAGGGGTATAGTATAAGGGTGTAGGAGGTAGACACTATGGAAGATATTAAAAAAGAAGAAAGAGCGTGCACATGTGAGAAGACAAAGGAACGTTCAGAAAAAGAATATAGAGATTTAGTGAATCGGCTTAGTCGCATTGAGGGACAAGTGCGAGGGATCAAAAAAATGGTTGAAAATGATGCGTATTGTACCGATATTCTGGTACAGGTGTCAGCAGTAAGTGCTGCACTGAACAGCTTTAATAAAGTACTTTTAGCGAATCACATTCGTACATGTGTAGCACAGGATATTAGAGATGGCAAAGAAGATACAATTGATGAATTGGTAGCTACTTTGCAGAAGTTAATGAAGTAATGGAGGGAAAGATGGAACAATATACAGTAACGGGAATGAGTTGTGCAGCGTGCAGTACTCGCGTAGAGAGGGCAGTGTCACAAGTTCCGGGTGTAACTTCTTGTTCGGTTAGTCTTTTGACAAACTCTATGGGGGTAGAAGGAACAGCTAGTGCGGATGCAATTGAGCAGGCGGTAGAACAAGCAGGCTATCACGCGAAGAAGAAGGGAGCCGGAGATGAGAAAGCAACGTCAACATCTGCGACAGAAGAATCGTTGAAAGACCATGAAACACCAATATTGAAGAAGCGATTGATTGCATCCTTGTGCTTTTTGCTTCCGCTTATGTATGTGTCCATGGGACATATGATGTGGGGCTGGCCAGTACCAGCATTTCTGACAGGTAATCATGTGGCGATGGGATTAGTAGAATTGCTATTGACGACAATTGTTATGGTCATCAATCAGAAGTTTTTTGTGAGTGGATTCAAAGGACTTCTTCACAAGGCACCGAATATGGATACACTGGTTGCTCTTGGCTCAAGTGCTTCCTACGTATATAGTGTGTATGCATTGTTCGCTATGACAGACGCACAGATGCATCAGAATACAGAGAAAGTGCTGGCATATATGCACGAATTTTATTTTGAGTCTGCGGCAATGATTCTTACACTGATTACAGTTGGGAAAATGTTAGAGGCACGCTCAAAGGGAAAAACGACGGATGCGCTCAAGGGCTTGATGAAGTTGGCGGCAAAAACAGCGGTTGTAGTACGAGGTGGTATTGAGACAGAAGTTCCAATTGAGCAAGTACGCAAGGGAGACGTTTTTGTTGTAAAACCAGGAGAAACGATTCCGGTTGATGGAGTTGTTCTCGAAGGAAACAGTGCAGTCAATGAGGCGGCACTTACTGGAGAAAGTATTCCGGTAGATAAGCAAGCGGGGGATTCTGTCTCTGCTGCTACTTTAAACCAATCAGGATTTTTGAAGTGTGAAGCACTAAGAGTAGGTGAAGATACAACACTTTCTCAGATCATTCAGATGGTCAGTGATGCTGCAGCAACAAAGGCACCAATTGCAAAGGTAGCGGACCGAGTGTCTGGTGTATTTGTACCGACGGTTATGGGGATTGCAGCTGTAACCATTCTTATATGGCTGCTGACAGGGCAGACAATTGGATTTGCACTTGCAAGAGGAATTTCTGTGTTAGTAATTAGTTGTCCATGTGCCCTTGGATTAGCAACACCAGTTGCTATTATGGTTGGAAATGGAATGGGTGCGAAAAATGGTATCATGTTTAAGACGGCTGTTTCTTTGGAAGAAGCAGGAAAAGTTCAGATTGTTGCATTAGATAAAACAGGAACCATTACCAATGGAGATCCACGTGTAACAAATGTCGTGTCTGCAGAAGGTGTGAAGAGAGAAGAATTGCTATATTATGCCTACTTGTTGGAAGCGAAGAGTGAGCATCCATTGGCGAAAGCCATACTTGCATATGTTAATGAAAGCGGAATTGTTGAAAAGCGTAAAGAGAGAGAAGTTCAAGATTTTCAGGCATTACCAGGAAATGGACTTTCTGGCAAACTAGAAGCAAACTGGTTGTATGGTGGTAATTTGAGATTCATCCAGCAACATGCTAAGATTACGGAAGAAACGAAGCACCAGGCAGAGCAGCTTGCAAGACAGGGAAAAACACCATTATTTTTCAGTGAAAATGAAAAGTTCCTTGGAATGATTGCAGTTGCGGACGTAATAAAAGAAGAAAGCCCACAGGCTGTCAAAGAATTACAAGATATGGGTATTCATGTAGTGATGCTGACCGGAGATAATGAAAATACAGCTCGTGCCATTGGTGCACAGGCAGGAGTGGATGATGTGATTGCAGGCGTACTTCCAGACGGAAAAGAATCCGTGATCCGTAGATTGAAGAAAAAAGGGAAAGTTGCTATGGTTGGTGATGGTATCAATGATGCGCCAGCACTTACTAGAGCAGATATAGGAATTGCAATTGGAGCAGGAACGGATATTGCGATTGACGCAGCAGATGTTGTATTAATGAAGAGTAGGCTGAGTGATGTGCCTGCGGCAATACGATTAAGCCGTGCGACACTTCGTAATATTCATGAGAACTTGTTCTGGGCATTCTTTTACAATACAGTAGGAATTCCGCTGGCAGCAGGACTTTGGTATCCAATCTTTGGATGGAAATTGAATCCAATGTTTGGAGCAGCGGCTATGAGTTTGTCAAGCTTCTGTGTTGTGACAAATGCACTTCGCCTAAACTGGCTACGCATTCATGATGCGTCAAAAGATAAAAAAAGAAAAAATAAAATGAAGATATCAAAGGAGGATATGATAATGACAAAGACAATGAAAATTGAAGGAATGATGTGCAAACACTGTGAAGCAAGAGTGAAAAAAACATTGGAAAACCTTCCAGAAGTTGAAGAAGCTGTAGTAAGCCATGAGGCAGGAACAGCTGTATTAACACTCAATGCAGATATTGCAAATGATACTTTGAAAGCAGTTATCGAAGAACAGGATTATCAGGTACTTGGAATCGAATAATTGCAGACATATTTCAAAAGAGGACGCACTATATTAGATAATAAGGTATTCTGATGGAGTGTGGACGATGAAGCGTTTTTGGGCATTGATCTGTTGTGTGATACTGTGTGTACAGCCAGTACATGCAACGAACCCCAATCAGGCAGAAGAAGAACAAAAAATAGAATCTACAAAAGAGAAAACGGACGAGGCAGTGGTATCTGCTCCGTCCGTTCTTTTAATGGAAGCTTCGACAGGAAAAGTAATTTATGAGAAAGATGCAGATTCAAAAAGAGCACCTGCAAGTGTTACGAAGATCATGACACTGCTATTAATATTTGATGCATTAGAAAATGGAAAGATTACATTAGAGGATTCTGTAACAACATCGGAATATGCTGCATCTATGGGTGGCTCACAAGTATTCCTAGAACCGGGGGAAACACAGACGGTAGAGACGTTGATAAAATGCATTTCTGTAGCCAGTGCAAATGATGCCTGTGTAACGATGGCAGAATATATCAGTGGCAGTGAGGAAGCATTTGTAAAGCAAATGAATGTACGGGCACAAGAACTTGGAATGACAAATACAACATTTAAAAATTGTAATGGATTAGATACAGATGGGCATCTTACAACTGCAAGAGATATTGCGCTTATGTCCAGAGAATTACTTTCAAAATATCCGAAGATTCATGAGTACTGTACTATTTGGCAGGAAAACATTGTACATACAACGAAGAAAGGGAATACCGAGTTCGGACTTACGAATACGAATAAATTGATTCGTCATTATGAATATGCAACGGGATTAAAGACAGGTTCAACCAGTCAGGCAAAATTCTGTATTTCTGCAACGGCTGAAAAGAATGGATTGGAAATGATTGCAGTAATCATGGCAGCAGAAACTAGTAAGGAAAGAAATCGAGATGCTGTTACGTTGTTAAACTATGGATTTGGAAAATGCCAGAAATACAAAGAGGAGCAGATAAAATCTACGGATAAAGTTGCAGTATCCGGTGGTCAGGAAGAGCAAGTGAAAACAGCACAGAAAGAAGTTTTTACTTACATAGATACTACTGGTGCGGATTTCTCAAAGATGGAGCGCAAAGTTGTGATGAAGGAAAAATTAAATGCGCCTGTGCGGCAAGGAGAAAAAGCTGGAGAAGCAGTTTACTACCTGAATGGAATAGAAATTGGACGGGTTGAAATCCTTACAACAGAATATATTCCGAAAAGTACGTATCAAAGTGCAATGCAAGATACACTAGAAGAGTATTTGCTGTAAAAAGTCTTAAAACGACGAAAACTCCGGAAAATAACCCAAAGGATTATCATTCCGGAGTTTTCTATATATAGCAAAGGGGTCGATAATAGCGAAATTAGATTGCTCTAGTAATTTCTTTCAACCAAGCAGCCTCTTCTTCTGTAAGTCTTGGGCTGATAATTTCGTATACTTTTGCATGGTAAGCATTGAAACGAGCTTTTTCATCGCATGTCATCATCTCTGGTTTGATTGCATCAAGATCATATGGCACATAAGTGATAGGTTCAAGATACATAAACTGTCCGTAAGATGTCTTCTGACCAGCACGTACAATAACGTCATTTTCAATACGAACACCATGAGAACCTTCGATGTAAACACCTGGTTCATCAGATAAGCACATACCAACTCTTAATGGACGAGCTTCTTTTGGACGAATCTGCATACGGAATCCAGAAGCTGCTTCATGGATGCTCATTAAGTATCCGATTCCATGTCCAGTACCGTGGTTGTAATTAAGACCACGTTCGAAAAGTGGCTGTCTTGCTAAGTAGTCAAGGTTGTAACCATAAGTTCCTTCTGGGAATACAGCGTTTGCAAGGTTTAAGTGACCACGAAGAACAGAAGTATAGTCTGCTTTCATTTCATCAGTAACTTCACCGATTGCAAATGTTCTTGTTGTATCTGTAGAACCTTCGATAAATCCAGCACCAACGTCTACAAGGAGGAAATGTCCCTGTTCTACTTTAGCATCTGTTTCTGGAGTTGCTTCGTAGTGAACGATAGCTCCGTGTTCGCCAGTACCGAAGATACCAGCAAAGCTTGGCCACAGATAGTTTGGCTGTTCTTTACGGAATTCTTCTAATTTTTCTTCGGCGCTGATTTCTGTGATTGTCATCTTGTCAGCGTTGTGTTTTAACCAGTACATGAATTTTGTAAGTGCAGTACCTTCTTTGATCTGAGCCTGGATCATGTTGTTGATCTCAACTTCATTCTTGATACACTTCATGTTAACTTCTGGGTTTTCAGCAATGATGATTTCACATTCTTCTGGAATGTTGTTAAATAATGCATAGTTTAATCTGTCAGCATCTACTAAAACTTTTGCATCTGCAGGTAAAGCTGCTACATCAGCGTATACATCATTGTATGCATGAACAGAAATTCCATCAGCAGCAAGAGCAGCTTTCATATCATCTGTCAACTTGCGTTCGTCAACATAATACTTCATGCCATCCATTGTGATGATTGCATAAGAGAGAAGCATTGGTGAGAATGCAACGTCATCTCCACGTAAGTTTACTGTCCAGCAGATGTCGTCTAATGCTGCAACAACATGTGTATCAGCACCAGCTTCTTTCATTGCTTCGCGGATACGAGCAAGTTTGCTGCTTGTGCTTTCACCAGTATATTCTTCGCCAAGTGCAAATGCTGGCTTTTCAGAAAGTGCTGGTCTGTCTGTCCAAATATGATCAATTAAATCTTCAGAATAGTTAATTGTTGCATTCTTAGCTGCGAGACGAGTCTCTAAATCTTTTCCAAGTCCCATAGCAACTACGCGTCCGTCAAAACCAAGAACTCCGCCTTCTGGGATTACGTCAGCGATGAAATCTTCCACAGTAGGAACACCTGGCTCACCCATCTTCATAAGTTCAACGCCGCTTCCTTCCAACTGTTTTGCAGCCTGGATGAAATATCTTCCGTCTGTCCAAAGGCCTGCTTTATCTTTTGTAAATACTGCTGTTCCGGCAGATCCTGTGAAACCTGTGATGAAAGATCTTGCCTTAAAGTATTCCCCAACATATTCACTCTGATGATTGTCGTCAGTTGGAACCATATAGATGTCGTATCCGCGTTCTTCCATCAGAGCACGAAGAGCCGCGATTCTTTCTGGTATATTCATGTTAAAAACCTCCCTTAATCTTTGAATTTACCTTTGGAAACTATTCTACCACATTTCATTGCAAAATGATAGAAATAATTATATAATAAGTCAATCTGAATTTCAGAAGGAGTAAATGCTTGTGTGGAAAATAATTGGAGCAGGGGCTATTTTGTTCATCATTGCCCTATATGCAATCTGTCGAGAAATTCGAAAAGAGTTGGGAGAATTTCAGACTGTTCATTATGAGATTACATCAGAAAAATTAGCAGAAAAAGAAGAGAAGATTGTGTTTGTCAGCGATCTTCACAATCATAGATATGGTATAAAGAATGAGGAATTATTAGAAGCAATTCGCGAGGAAAAACCTACCTATATTTTAGTAGGTGGTGATATGCTTGTATCGAACAATAAGCATGGATATCTTCCGGCGTTGGAGACGATGAAGGAGTTGGCAAAGATTTGTCCAGTCTATTGTGCGAATGGCAATCATGAGCAGAGAATCAAGGAATGGATCGAAAAGTTTCAGATGTCTTATGCAGCCTATCGACGAATTTTGCAAGAAGCAGGAATTCATTTTTTGGAAAATGATTCTCAAGTGTTAGATTTGAATGGTACAAAGATTCGTGTGACAGGGTTAGAGATTCCGATTGCGTGTTATAAGAGAGGACAGAAAGTCAGACTTTCACAGGAAGATATGGTGGAACTTGTGGGAGAGTGCAAAGAAGATTGTTATGAGATTTTACTTGCACATAATCCTTCTTATATGAAGACCTATCTTCAGTGGGGGGCGGATTTGATTTTATCTGGGCATTTGCACGGAGGGATTGTGAGACTTCCTGTCCTGGGTGGAGTGATTGCACCGAATTTTCGGATTTTTCCAAAGTATTCTGGCGGTCATTACAAGGAACAAGGGCAAGAAGTCGTTGTCAGTAAAGGACTTGGCACACATACAATTAATATTCGTTTATGGAATCCGGCAGAACTGGTTGTGTTGCATATGAAACAGAAAAGATGATTTTTTCTTGTGTAAAATAGGAAAATCCTGTATAATAAATCAGTTATGATAATGATGAGAGGTAGGATATGGGAATTCCAGTAAAACTTCAAGTGTTTGAAGGTCCGTTGGATCTGTTATTACATTTGATTGATAAGAATAAAATAGATATATATGACATCCCAATTGTGGAGATTACCAATCAATACATGGAATACATTCGCGAGATGGAAAGAGCAGATCTGAACGTGATGAGTGAATTCCTTGTTATGGCAGCGACGCTTCTAGATATTAAGTGTAAGATGCTTTTGCCAAAAGAAGTAAATGAAGAAGGGGAAGAAGAAGACCCGAGACAAGAATTGGTAGAACAGCTGTTGGAATATAAGATGTATAAGCAGATGTCGTACGAACTTCGTGACCGACAGGTAGATGCGGATAAAACCTTGTATAAAGAGGCAACCATCCCAGAGGAAGTTTTAGCCTATGAAGAACCAGTGGACTTGGATGCCTTACTGGGAGACTTGACACTTGGAAGACTGCATCATATTTTCCAGGAAGTTATGAAGCGACAAGTCGAAAAGATTGACCCGGTGCGAAGTAAGTTTGGAAAGATTGAGAAAGAAGAAGTTACATTATCAGATAAACTGCAATATATTGTAGATTATGCGAAGAACCATCGGAAGTTCAGCTTTCGTGCATTGCTTACGAAACAAAGTTCCAGAACGCAGATTGTAGTAACCTTCCTTGCGATTCTTCAGATGATGAAAGAAGGAAGTATTTGCATTGAGCAGGAACAGCCTTTTGATGATATTGTGATTACATCAAAGGTAATGGTAGAAGAGTAAGAAAGGGATAGGATACATTGAAAATTATGGAGACAGAAGGAATCATAGAAGCGATTCTCTTTGCGATGGGAGATTCTGTAGAGCTGACAAAGATTGCTGCGGCAATCGAACATGACGAGAATACAACACGCAAGATGATTCATCAGATGATGGATAAGTATGAAGCAGAGGATCGAGGTGTACGAATCGTGGAACTGGACGGTTCTTATCAGATGTGCACGAAGACAGAGTTGTATGATTATTTGATTCGAATCGCAAAACAGCCGAAGAAATTTATTTTGACAGATGTTCAGTTGGAAACATTGTCAATTATTGCATATAAGCAGCCGGTTACAAAGTTGGAGATTGAGAAAATCAGAGGCGTGAAATCTGATCACGCAGTGAATAAGCTGGTGGAATACGGACTTGCCTGCGAAGTGGGAAGACTGGACGCACCTGGAAAGCCAATTTTGTTTGGAACAACAGAAGAATTTCTTCGCAGATTCAGTGTGCAGTCTGTAGATGATCTTCCAAGTCTGGATGTAGAACAGGTGGAGACATTGAAGTCAGAAGCAGAAGAAGAGATTCAGCTAAAATTAGATGTATAGAACGGTTTACGTTTACATACATTTCATTAAGTGAAAGAAATGTATGGTGGAAAATGAGAAGAATAAAGCGGTTGATGTGCATATGCTTTTTGATGAGCGTGTGTGCAGGGCTTGGCGTGGGACAGGTACATGCCGAGAACACAAAAGAGGAACCGGAGGAACTTTACGCCCGGTCAGCAGTACTGATGGATGCTGACAGTGGGCGTATTTTATTTGAAAAAGAAGCGGAGAATCAAATGCCGATGGCGAGCACAACAAAGATAATGACGTGCATTCTGGCATTGGAACATTTGGAAGATGGGCAGACTGTGACGGTATCAGAAGAAGCAATACATCAGCCGAAAGTGCATCTTGGAGTAAAAAAAGAAGAAGTTTTTTATGTAAAGGATTTGTTGTATTCACTGATGCTGGAGTCACACAATGACAGTGCAGTTCTGATTGCAGAAGCTATCGGTGGAAGCGTGAGAGAATTTGCGGATATGATGAATGAAAAAGCAAGAGAAATTGGCTGTGAGAATACATATTTCATTACACCGAATGGGTTGGATGCAGAAGATGACAGAGGGACTCATTCGACAACCGCGAAAGAACTGGCGCGGATTATGAAATACTGTATTCATGATTCGGCAAAAAAGGAAGAATTTCTTGAGATTACACGGACGCAAGAGTATTCCTTTTCGGATGTGTCGGGCAAACGACGATTTTCCTGTTATAATCACAATGCATTTTTGCAGATGATGGATGGAGCGTTGTCTGGAAAAACGGGGTTTACTGCGGATGCGGGGTATTGTTATGTCGGAGCGTTGCGACAAGATGGGAAGACATTTATCGTTGCATTATTAGCCTGCGGATGGCCGAATAACAAAACATATAAGTGGGCCGACACGAAGAAACTGATGACATATGGACTGGAAAATTACGAACAGAAAGAAGTAACGGAAGCAATTGAGACCGAAAGGATTACAGTGACGGATGCGGTCAATCGAAAGAATCCTTATCAATCGGAAAATGAAGTGGAAACGAAAATTCAGAAAGTATCACTTTCATTGCTTATGAAAAAGGAAGAAGAAATTGAAGTAAAGATAGAGCAGACTAAGAAATTGCAGGCACCTGTAGCGGCCAACACAAAAGTAGGAACAGTGACGTATCTGCTAGATGGAGAGTGTCTGGGTACCGCAGATATCCTTACGACAAAGGCAGTGGCAAAGAGAACAATCTCCTGGTGTCTTGCTTTTTTAAAAGAAAAAGTATTATTATAGAGTACTGGACGATTAAGAAAGAGATTATAATCATACCATAGCTTGAAAAATGAATGACATACATTAGTAAGATTCTACTGACAAACATGGAGCGACCATTTGTGATTGGACCATAAAATTAAATTCTTGCGAGGTATTAGTCCTGCTTGTAGAATAAAGAACGGAAACGTCAATCACCCTGAGAAAGGTGGTTGACGTTTTGCTTAAAATGTGATACGATAGCGCCACTTCGAAGAATCTTTTTTTTCTATAGAAAATCAAAGGAATCACGCAGAACTTCTGCTGTAAAATCCCAAATTCTAGTTGACAATTAAAAATATTTATACTACTATATTAATCAAGAGACGAACATTCGTTCGAAATAAAGGAGAAATTATTATGGCTAATAATCGTGAAGATAAAAAGAAAGCGTTAGATGCGGCAATCGCGAAGCTTGAGAAAGATTTTGGTAAAGGAACTGTGATGAAACTGGGAGATCCAGCAGCTCAGGTTGCAGTTGAGACGATTCCAACAGGATCCTTGAGTCTGGATATCGCACTTGGACTTGGTGGAGTTCCAAAGGGACGTATTGTGGAGATTTACGGACCAGAATCCAGTGGTAAGACGACGGTTGCGCTTCACATGATTTCAGAAGTACAGAAGAGAGGTGGAATTGCTGGATTCGTAGATGCTGAGCATGCATTGGATCCTGTTTATGCGAAGAATATCGGTGTTGATATTGATGAACTTTATATTTCACAGCCAGACAGTGGTGATCAGGCATTAGAGATTGCAGAGACAATGGTACGTTCTGGAGCGATGGATATTATTGTTATCGACTCTGTTGCTGCATTGGTACCAAGACAGGAGATTGAAGGAGATATGGGTGACTCTCACGTAGGTCTTCAGGCAAGATTAATGTCACAGGCACTTCGTAAGTTGACACCTGTAATTAGTAAGTCAAACTGTGTGGTAATCTTCATCAACCAGCTTCGTGAAAAAGTCGGTATTATGTTTGGTAACCCTGAGACAACAACAGGGGGACGTGCGCTGAAGTTCTATTCTTCTATCCGTATGGATGTCCGCAGAATTGAGACATTGAAGCAGGGCGGAGAGATGATTGGAAACAGAACTCGTGTGAAAGTTGTGAAGAATAAGATTGCGCCTCCATTCAAGGAAGCTGAGTTTGATATTATGTTTGGAAAGGGAATTTCCAAAGAAGGTGATATCCTTGACCTTGCAGTAGGATTGAATCTTGTGAGCAAGAGCGGTGCATGGTTTGCATACAATGGCAGCAAGATTGGACAGGGACGTGAGAATGCGAAGAATTATCTTACAGAACATCCAGAAGTTATGTCAGAGTTAGATGCTAAGATCCGTGAACATTATAATTTTGACGGAGCACAGAAGGCACCAGAAGTGGAAGTAGATAAGGACGAAGAATAAGATGACAGTGACTCAGATAGAAGCTGTTACGAAGACAAAGTATAAAGTGTATTTAGATGGGCAGTTCGCTTTTGTGTTATACAAAGGCGAACTGTCTCGCTATCATATAGCTGTTGGAGAGGAACTTTCTGAACCGGTATATCAGCAGATTTTAAAAGAAGTGTTATTGAAGCGAGCAAAGCTGCGTGCAATGCACCTTTTGAATAGCATGGGAAGAACAGAGAATCAGCTTCGAGATAAGCTGAAGCAAAGTCTGTATCCGGAAGAAGTGGTAGAGGCAGCGATGAATTACGTGAAGTCATTTGGCTATGTGAACGATGCGGAATATGCTCGAAGCTTTATAGACAGTAGAAAAGACCGAAAAAGTAAACGAGAATTATATATGCAATTGGGACAAAAAGGAATTGCAAAAGATATATTGGATCAAATTTTTGAAGAATATTATGATGCGGAAGATTCTAGAGAAGCAATTGAAGCAATCATGCGGAAGCGAAGATATGACCCGGAAAAGGCGACAAATGTAGAAACACAAAAAATCATGGGATATTTGATGCGGAAAGGATTTGCATATGATGACATTCGAAGGGTGTTACATGTTTCTGAGTGGAATGCTTGACATATTTGTGAAAAAAGTATAAAATTTAGGTATTGTGTTTGTACAATGAAAATTTAATAAGGAGGTGCTCCTGTGCTGAGTGGAATTGGATTTGTTGCTGTGACAGTAGTGCTTGTCATCGTAGCAGCAGTCATCAGTCACTTTGTTACGGTATCTAATCTGAAGAAGAATGCAGAATCTAAGATTGGAAATGCAGAAAGCAAAGCAAGAGAAATTATTGATGACGCAGTGAAAACAGCAGAGGCAAAGAAGAAGGAGTCTCTCTTGGAAATTAAAGAAGAGTCTATCAAGAATAAAAATGAACTTGAAAAAGAGACGAAAGAACGTAGAGCTGAATTACAGCGCTATGAGAAACGAGTACTTTCCAAGGAAGAGTCTTTAGACAAAAAAGCCGATGCAATTGAGAAGCGCGAAGCAGGATTTGCGGCAAAAGAAGAACAGCTGAGACAGCGTGAAGCGAAAGTAGAAGCGTTAGGACAGCAAAGAGTACAGGAACTAGAAAGAATCTCAGGACTTACCTCCGAACAAGCAAAAGAATATTTGTTAAAAACTGTTGAAGAAGATGTGAAACATGATACTGCAAAGATGATCAAAGAATTAGAAGTGCAGGCGAAGGAAGAAGCAGATAAAAAAGCAAGAGAATATGTTGTTACTGCAATCCAGAGATGCGCAGCAGATCATGTGGCTGAGACAACAATTTCAGTTGTTCAGCTTCCAAGTGATGAAATGAAAGGAAGAATTATTGGTAGAGAAGGACGTAACATTCGTACATTGGAGACAATGACTGGTGTAGAACTGATCATTGACGATACTCCAGAAGCGGTTGTATTATCAGGCTTCGATCCAATAAGAAGAGAAGTGGCAAGAATTGCGCTTGAAAAACTGATTGTGGATGGACGTATCCATCCAGCAAGAATCGAAGAGATGGTTGAGAAAGCGCAGCGAGAAGTTGAAGCAATGATTCGCGAAGAAGGAGATGCAGCTGCATTAGAAGTTGGCGTGCATGGAATTCATCCAGAGTTGTTAAAACTTCTTGGTAGAATGAAATTCCGTACAAGTTATGGACAGAACGCTTTGAAGCACTCTATTGAAGTGGCACAGCTTTCCGGACTCCTTGCAGGAGAAATCGGATTGGATGTCAGAGTGGCAAAAAGAGCGGGTCTTCTTCATGACATCGGAAAATCTATTGACCACGATGTAGAAGGTTCACACATCCAGATTGGTGTAGACCTTTGCAGAAAGTATAAAGAATCCGCAACAGTAATTAATGCTGTTGAAGCTCATCACGGCGATGTGGAACCAGAAACTCTGATTGCATGCGTTGTTCAGGCGGCAGATACAATCTCTGCAGCAAGACCAGGTGCAAGAAGAGAAACATTAGAAACATATACAAACAGGTTAAAACAATTAGAAGATATCACCAACCAGTTCAAAGGTGTTGATAAATCTTTTGCAATTCAGGCAGGTAGAGAGATTCGTGTAATGGTAGTTCCAGAGCAAGTATCTGATGCAGATATGGTATTGATGGCCAGAGATATCGCTAAGCAGATTGAATATGAATTAGAATATCCAGGACAGATTAAAGTTAATGTTATTCGTGAATCACGAGTAACGGACTATGCCAAGTAGAAGATAAATATGAACAGAATCGGTTGTTGTGACCGGTTCTGTTTTGCGTTATAGAACTATTTTAAGAAGAGGAGAAAAGAAATATGAGTAATGATGTGAAGCGTATCAGCAGAGAATTGGCATATGAAGGTACTGTGCTGAAAGTGTATAAGGATCGTATGGAATTTTCCAATGGGAATCATGAAGACTGGGACTATATTCATCATGACGGTGCGGCGGCAGTGCTCCCAGTATTGGAAGACGGCAGAGTATTGATGGTAAGACAGTACCGAAATGCGTTAGAGAGAGAAACATTGGAACTTCCGGCAGGAAAGTTAGATGAACCTGGGGAACCAGGAATTGTGTGTGCAGCAAGAGAACTGGAGGAAGAGGCAGGGTATCGTTCTGAAAATCTGGAATGGTTAATGTCTCTACGTACAACAGTTGCGTTTTGTAATGAAAAAATAGATATTTACGTGGCAAGGGATTTGATTCCATCTCGTCAACATTTGGATGAAAATGAATTTGTTGATGTACAGCCATATACAATTGAGGAATTGAAGGCAAAGATTTATTCCGGTGAAATCGAAGACTCTAAGACGGTTGCGACAATTTTAGCTTATGCGGATAAATATTTAAAATAAAAGCATATAGAGAAAACTCAGACATATAATGAAATATCTTGAATGAGGAGGCAGAGTTTGAAGATACAAGATGGAAAGAGATTCTGCGTGACGTTATTGCTTCTGGGTTTTCTGATGGGGATTCTGTATACGAATCTGTTTGCGATTGACTATATAACAACCAGCGGGATTTTTAATGAATTCTTCCTTAGTCAGTATCAGCAGATAGAGGTAGAACCGAGAGAATATGTTTGGTATTTGATTAGGAGTCGTCTGCTATATCTAGGATGTATATGTCTAGCTGGTTGTACCAGATTAAAAAAGATAGTCCTCGTGATTGTTCTGCTCTGGACAGGCTTTGCGGGCGGGATGTTAATCACAGCAGCGGTTTTGAAGCTTGGAGTAAAAGGAGTTGTATTGTGCCTTGTTGGAATGATTCCTCATTTTGTGTGCTATATTGCGGCGTATATGATTGCCTTATGGCAGATGCTGCAGTATCCAAAAAGCAAGTGGAATGCAATGAAGGTGCTTGTGTGTTTGATTTTGATGCTGATGGGGATTTTCCTGGAGGCATATGTGAATCCGGTGTTGATGAAAGTATTCATTCAGACGTTTTAAAACAAAGAAAAGAAGATATGATGATGGAGGGAAGCCTTGCGGCGCTTACCCTCCATTTTGCTGTCTATCAGTTGAAATTATTTGTCGATCATTTTACGAGTGTATTGAAAAAGATAACTTCCACAGACAAGGAAAATGAAAATCTGACTGATTAGGAGTCCTATCAGATATCCAGATATCCCATAGACGGGGATGCAAAACAAAACTCCATAAATTCGTATACAAAGACTTAGAGTATTAAAAAGAAGGCTGAGCCCTGTTTTCCCAAGTCCATTCAAAATACTGAGGAAGGTATTGTTGGTATAGAGGAAAGGGCAAATCCATGCCAGTGTTACAATATAGTCTCCGGCGAGGGGACTGTGGAAGAGAAAGGTTCCAATCCAATTGCCAAAGAGTAAAAGCCCAGCACAGCAGAAACATCCGAGGGAGACACAGGCAAGAATAGTCTTCTGGATGATGTGCGACAAAGCTTTTTTCTGATTCGCAGCATGAATTTCAGCAACTGTGGGGAGGAGCATGGTTGAAACAGAATTTGTAATTGCGGATGGAAACAGAACGCAGGGGAGTGCCATTCCGGTCAACACACCATAGGAACTTAAGGCGGCAGCGGAATCCATTCCTGACATCTGGAGACGGAGGGGGATGGAGATGGATTCGATGCTTTGCAAAAGATTCAAAAGCAGACGATTTGCAGTGAGCGGAACGGACAGCGTAAGCAATTCTCTAAGTTGAGAAAAAAACAGAGAAAATTTCATGTTTGGGATTGGTGCAAAGAATGATTTTCCTCGCATTTGGTAAAAACAATAGCATGAAGAGACAATTTCTCCAAATATGACTCCGAGTACAGCAATAAAAATGCCAGAGGTTCCTGAAGAAAGGGAGAAGCAGTGATAAATGAGAAGGACTGATATGATTCTTGCAGTCTGTTCTAAAAATTGAGAAATAGCAGGAATTTTCGTTTCTTTTTGTCCGAAATAGTAACCGACGATACAACTGTGAAGTGCGGCAAAAGGCAAAGCATAGGAGAACAGAAGAAGTAAAAGTTCACAGCGATTGTCGTGAAGGATAGAACCAGCAAGGAAAGAACTATATTTTTGGAGAAGCAGCGTCACAAAAAGAGAACTTCCGAGCGCAAATACAAGGCTTGTATACAAAAAAGACCGGCTTCCTTTTACGTTTTCACGTGCCAAATGGGCAGCAACACAGCGGGATAAAGCAATTTGAATCCCTGCAGATGTAAGGGAGAAGGCGAATGCATAGATGGGAAATGCCAATTGATATAGACCGACGCCCTCTTCGCCAAAAGTATGGCTTAAAAACATGCGGTAGAAAAAGCCCATAATCCTTGTGAGAAAGCCTGTAAGAGTTAAAATAATCGTACCTTTCAAAATGAGATGTTTCTGTGTCATTTATTACTCCAAAAGTTGAAATTAGTATAGAATATTCAGCTGGGATGCTTGACAGAACAGAAGAAGGGTGATATTCTACAAAAAGATAAATCCCAGTAAAATGGTAGGAATTAAAGAAGGTGAGAAAGATGAAGCTTTCGACAAAAGGAAGATATGGTCTTCGGGCAATGATCGACCTTGCAAGATACAGTGAAGAAGAACCGGTATCTATTAGTAGTGTGGCAACAAGGCAAGGTATTTCCGAAAGATATCTGGAACAACTGGTGTCGTTGCTGAAAAAAGCAGGACTCGTGAAAAGCATCCGAGGAGCTTCGGGAGGATATGTGTTAGCACGTGCAATGAATGAAATTTCTGTTGGTGATATTCTGCGAGCTTTGGAAGGAAATCTTGAACCGGTACAGTGTGCAGCATTTTATTCAGAAGATGGTTGTTCGGCGTCCGGCGGATGTGTGACAAAGTATGTGTGGCAGAAAATCAATGACAGTATTAACCATACCGTTGACGAGATAAAGTTAGATGAACTTGTAAGAGAAAGCAAGTCACTGAATATGGAGAATGATTCTCAGAATCGTTCTTGCGGGAACTAGACAAAAGGAGGGAAATTAGATGGAAAAACTTATTTATTTAGATAACGCGGCAACTACAAAGACAGCGCCAGAAGTTGTAGAAGCGATGCTCCCATATTTTACAGAGCATTATGGAAACCCATCCAGTGTATACAGCTTTGCGGCAGGGAATAAAGAGGTAATCAGCAAGCAGCGAGAAATCATTGCGAATGCATTAGGAGCAAAAGAGCGTGAGATTTATTTTACAGCAGGGGGTTCAGAATCCGATAACTGGGCACTGAAAGCAACAGCAGAGGCATACCAGACAAAAGGGAATCACATCATTACAACAAAGATTGAACATCACGCAATTCTTCATACAGCAGAATATTTGGAAAAACGTGGATTTGAAATTACTTATCTGGATGTAGATGAGAACGGAAGTGTGCGCTTGGAAGATTTGAGAGCGGCTATTCGTCCAACCACAATTTTGATTTCTGTAATGTATGCGAACAATGAAATTGGAACAATTCAGCCAATCAAAGAAATCGGTGCAATTGCCAAAGAACACGGAATTTTATTCCATACAGATGCAGTACAGGCATTTGGACAGGTTCCAATCAATGTAGATGAATGTAATATTGATATGCTGAGTGCCAGCGGACACAAGTTGAATGGTCCAAAAGGAATCGGATTTTTATACATTCGTACTGGAGTGAAGATTCGTTCCTTCGTACATGGTGGTGCACAGGAAAGAAAACGTCGTGCAGGAACAGAAAATGTTCCAGGAATCGTAGGAATCGGAACTGCGGCAGCACGTGCAATCCGCACAATGAAAGAACGTACGGAGAAAGAAATGGAATTGAGAGATCATTTGATTCGTCGTGTATTGGAAGAAATTCCTTATACAAAGTTGAATGGAGATCCAGTGAAGAGACTTCCGAACAACGCGAACTTCAGCTTCCGTTTTGTAGAAGGAGAATCTCTCCTTATCATGCTTGATATGAAGGGAATCTGTGGTTCTAGTGGTTCGGCTTGTACATCTGGATCATTAGATCCATCTCATGTGCTTTTGGCGATTGGTCTTCCACATGAAATCGCACATGGTTCATTAAGATTGACATTGAGCGAAGAGACAACAAAGGAAGAAATTGACTACGTTGTAGATACATTAAAAGAGATTGTAGAGAAATTAAGAAATATGTCCCCTCTTTATGAGGATTTCGTAAAAAAGAATAAATAGCAGGAGGAAGATAAGATGTATTCAGAAAAAGTAATGGATCATTTTCAGCATCCAAGAAATGTTGGAGAAATAGAAGGAGCAAGTGGAGTAGGAACTGTAGGTAATGCAAAATGTGGAGACATTATGCGCATTTACCTTGACATTGATGAAAATC
>CAZPZR010000027.1:0-23008 GCA_964591105.1 uncultured Lachnospiraceae bacterium
TTGTGGATGGAGAGAAGATTAAATTAGCAGATGTCATGGATGTGACAAAAGAAATGTATAAATCTTAAGATTTGTGGAAAGAAAGAAGAAATGAAATTACCAGAGAATCTCAACAAAAAGCTTAATGAGGTGAAGGAATGTCAAGACTAACTGAGCATAGCATATTTAATGATGTGTTAGGTCCGATTATGGCAGGACCATCTAGTTCACATTCGGCAGGATGTGCACGTATTGGACTTACGGTGTGCCATTTGTTTGGCAGAGAAATCCGTCGAGCAGACGTGGTGTACGATGCGGAAGGATCTTATCCATCCACTTGTGTTGGACAAGGGTCCAATTTTGGTTTTACAGGAGGACTCCTGGGGATGAAGACGGACGAGCCGAATTTAAAAGATTCGCTCCAGATTGCAAAGGAACGAGGCGTGGATATCCGTTTTCTAGAAGAGAGCTTAAGTCATCGCCATCCGAATGAGGCGAGAATTGATGTATATGATGAAAATGGCGCAATAGAACTCCGTGCGCTGACCTTCTCCACAGGGGGCGGAACATTTGAAATTGTAGAATTGGATGGTTTCCCAGTATTTATTGATGGGAGCTGTAAAATGAGCTTTGTAAAATGCAAGGCATCCTATGTTGAGGAAGTATCCAGAGAACTGTCACAGAGACATTTAAGCAGTGAGTGGGTACGAAGCGAAGAAAAAGACGGTGCGGTGCTATTTACCTTGAAAAATTTAGCACAGATAGAAGAGGAAGCGCTGACAAAGCTTTTACAAACAATGCCAGAGAAAGTGCTGGCAGTTCGCCATACTGGAACGATTCTTCCGATAAGTATGTCCGGCAATGTACCCGCATTTTCCACAGCGAAAGAAGCAGGGAACTATGTACAGCAATTGGATGGTGAAATGAGTGCAGCAGAGCTGGCACTTATCTATGAGACATCCATCGGACGAGTGACCACAGAAGATGTGATGGAAATCGCGACACATACGTTGGAAGTAATGAAACATGCGGCAACGAATCCACCGGATCCAGCTACGACGAAGAGATATGGTTTCTTGCCTTACCGAGCCAAGGAAATGTGGGAGAATTATGAAAAAATGGCGGCAGCAGGAACACTTGCGAATACGGGCTGCCTAGAGAAAGGAACGCTCTACGCATTATCTGTTATGGAAAATAACTGCGCCCACCATACAGTAGTTGCGGCACCGACAGCAGGTTCCAGCGGCGTGATACCAGCGGCACTTCTTTCTGTAGCTGATGCGAATCAGTTCGAAGATGCTGTGATGCTGAAAGGATTGCTGGCAGCCGGATTAGTTGGAGCATTTATTGCTAACGAGGCAACATTTGGTGCTGAAGTGGCAGGGTGTCAGGCAGAAAATGGTTCCGCCAGTGCGATGGCAGCGGCAGCAGTTGTTGAAATGTTAGGCGGAACTGTGGAGCAGGGATTCCGCGCAGCATCTCTTGCGCTGCAAAACATGTTGGGGTTAGTCTGTGATCCAGTGGGAGGATTAACAGAAATCCCATGCATCAGCAGAAATGTGGCAGCAGTGTCCAATGCGATCACGTCTGCAAATATGGTGCTCCTTGGATTTGATCCAATGATTCCGTTGGACGAAACGATACAGAGTATGTACGAGGTAGGACAGATGCTTCCGGAGGAACTTCGATGTACATGCAATGGAGGACTTTGCACAACACCGACAGGAATGTGTCTAGGACGAAAATAAATGAAACGGAGATGATGCTGATGCATCGTCTCCGTTTCGTGTTTCTCTGTTCTTTTTAGCGGAAAGAGTAATAGGTTGTATGATCTTTCATTGTGTATCCCTGATATTCTGCTAATTCTTCGACAGTCACCAGTTGGTAGCCGGCCTTTTTCAGCTTTGGAATTAACTCCAGTGCAGCTTCCTTGGATGGTTTATGAATATCATGCATGAGAATGATATCCCCATCTTTCACATTTCTCATAACCGTATCAATTGTCTTTTGCTTGTTGCGATGTTTCCAGTCAAGTGTATCGATGGACCAGTAGATGAACGGTTTATCAATCGCATTTCTTACGCGGCTATTGGTAGCACCGCCTGGAGCACGCACCAGACTTGGAACCTCACCCGTAAGCTTCTTAACTGCAGAGTCTGTCTTGGAAATCTGTGACTTGACGCTGCTTGTGTTTAAGCTGGTTAAGGTTGGGTGAGAGTAGGTGTGGTTTGCAATTAAGTTTCCGTTATTATAAGCGGATGTTAATGCGGATTTGTAGGAATTCACGCGATTTCCTACTACAAAAAATGTGGCGCGGGCATCATTTTTCTTGAGACAATTCACGATTTCCTGTGTATAAGGGCCAGGGCCATCGTCAAATGTCAAAGCAACCATTTTTTTCTTCGGATCAATTTTAGCTGTGTAAATATTGATGAAAGAAGAAAAATTACCTTTGATCACTTTCTTGTCTGCAGAATATGCTGCCTTTACTTTATATTTGTAGCGTACATTTTTCTTCGCAGTAGTGTCCTTGTAGGAGCAGCTCTTGGATGTTCCAATCTGCTTGTATTCGCCTTTCGAGTTCATGCGATAAATGTAATAGCTTGTTGCACGTGTGACTTTCTTCCAGGAAAGTTTCACTTGATTGGAACTGTATTTCGCGGAAGAAATAGTTGTTTTTCCAGGCTTTGTGTAAGCTGCTGCAACGGAACTTGCTGGACTTTTTGCAGCAGAATTGTTGGAGCGGTACGCGTAGACTTTGTAATAATATGCTTTCCCGCTGTACGGTGTCTTGTCTGTATAAGAAAGCTTGGTTGTGGAAGACAATTTCTTATAAGAACCGGATTTGGATGTACTTCGGTAAATGGTGTATCCACTGGCGTCACTTACTTTCTTCCAGGAAATAGTCACGTCATTGGAAGAATTGATGGACGTTTTGACATTTGCCGGAGCGAAAAGTCGAATTTTTATAGCCTTTACAGAACTTTCGTAGGTGATAGAATCTGCGGTTTTTTTTGTCAGTTTATAATAGTAGGTTGTTCCAAGCTTCAAGTTCTGGTCGCGATAGGAACGTGTGCCGGAAGAAGCAGTTTCCTGAAAGATTGTGCGATAAGTTCCAGATTCACTGGTGGATCGGGAAAGTGTGTAAGTTGCGTTCGCGTCATCAACATTCCAACTCAGTGTAACTGTTTTGGCGGCAGAAAGTTTTCCGTAAAGGACCGGTGCAATCGGTTCTTCTGGTGTCACAGGTTCTGTTGGAACATCTGGTTCGGCTGGTTCTTCAGTAGTTGCTTTCGGCGAAGCCGACATTTGACCGGAAGCGCTAACGTTTGTGGAACTTCCAAGCACAGAGATACATAATAATAGTGCAAGAAATTTTGCAAAATGCTTTCGCATCAAAGATTCCCCCTTCTTTTCATAAATAATGTGGATGATTTTGTTTATCATACCAAATAATGTGGAAAAAAGGAATGAGATTCTGCGAATATATGTATTTCCCTTGCGATAGGTAGATATTTCCATTATAATAATTCGTATCTGCGGGAAAAATCTCAGTGATATGCTTGAGAGGACCGAACTATAGAGAAAGAAGGGCAACCAGATGCTTGAAGTAAAAAACTTGACATTCCAAGTGAATGAAAATGGAATAGAGAGAAACATTGTTCATGACATTAGTTTTACAGTAGAACACGGAGAGATGCTTGTAATTACAGGACCAAATGGTGGAGGAAAATCAACACTTGCAAAAGTGCTGATGGGAATCGAAGAAGCAACTTCCGGACAGATTATTTTAGATGGAGAAGATATCAGTAGTTATGATGTAAATCATCGTGCCAATGCAGGGATTGGATATGCGTTCCAGCAGCCACCAAGATTTAAAGGGATGACAGTATCAAGATTATTGTCTCTTGCAGCAGGCAGAAAGCTTTCTGAAGCAGAATGCTGTAAGATGCTGAGCAGCGTAGGACTTTGTGCAAAAGAATACATTCAGCGAGAAGTGGATGGCACATTATCCGGTGGAGAGATGAAACGTATTGAGATTGCGACAGTACTTGCAAAGTCACACAAACTTTGTATTTTTGATGAACCAGAAGCAGGGATTGACTTATGGAGCTTTTCGATGTTGATTCAGCAGTTTGAAAAGATTCATGAAAAGAAAGAAGAAAGTCTGATTCTGATCTCACATCAGGAACGCATCATTGAGATGGCAGACCGAATCATGGTAATTGAAGATGGTAAAATCAAAGAAATTGGTGCGAAAGAAAAAGTTCTTCCATCATTACTTGGCAGCAGCGCAAGTTGTGCATGCTTGAACAGAGAGTAGGCAGGAGGGAAGATAGATGATGACATTAGATGAAATTACACAGCAGATTTTGGAACAGATCAACGATGGAAAGTTCGAACAGAAAGGGGCATTTAACCTGCGCCATAACGGGATTTCCATTTGCCATGGTGATAGTGAGCACGTAAAGATTAAGAAAAAAGAAGATAAACAGGGAATCGACATTTTCATCGATGGAGAAACCAAAGGAGAGACTGTAAATATCCCAGTCGTAGTAGAAGCTTCCGGAATGACAGACATTGTTTACAATGATTTTTACATTGCAGAGGGCGCAGATGTTACAATTGTGGCAGGATGCGGTATTCACAACAGCGGATGTAACGAAAGCAGACACGATGGTGTACATGCATTCCACGTAGGAAAGGGTGCAAATGTTCGCTATGAAGAAAAGCATTACGGAGAAGGGGAGGGAACTGGAGCGAAGGTTCTAAACCCAGCGACAAAGATTTACCTTGAGGAAGAGGCAGTATTTACACTGGACAGTACACAGATTAAGGGTGTAGATTCTACCAAGAGAGAGACAGATGTTGTACTCGGAGCGAATGCAAAATTATTTGTCATGGAAAAATTAATGACACATGATCAGCAGGTGGCAGAGTCTAACATGGATGTAATTCTTGATGGAGAAGGAAGTTCAGCGCAGATTATTTCCCGAAGCGTTGCAAAAGGAAGTTCCAGACAGGTGTTCCATCCAAAGGCAATTGGAAATAATAAGTGTCATGCGCATATACAGTGTGATTCCATCATCATGGATCAGGCGCAAGTCTGTTCAATCCCAGAAATCGATGCGAAGCATGTAGATGCAGCGATCATTCATGAAGCAGCCATTGGCCGAATCAATGATGAACAGCTTGTGAAACTTCGTACATTGGGAATGACAGCAGAAGAGGCAGAAGGAATTATTATTGAAAATTTCTTGAATTAAATATATAGAAGAAGCAAGGGAGTCTGATTGGCAGGCTCCCTTGTTGATTATGGTAAACTATAGAATTGTTTGGCAATTACCGCAGGAAAAATCTGCGAGTGAGGCAGCTGAGAACGCCTAGACCGGTTAATACGGACAATGGACGAAGCAAAGAGCCATAAGTGATCAACGCTCCCTGGAGTCCGACAAGTGGAGAAGGAGTCACAGGGATGTAGTGTGCAAACAGGCTGGAAGCGAGTGCGCCGGTAAAAATGAGGATAAATGAAACCAGTCCGCAACCAGAATCGACTGAATCCTTATTCTTGCGGTTACGGTTACGTTTGCTTGTAAATAAAACAAGTAAAAATGTGATTACTTCGAATAAAATTAATACAAGTGCGACGCTGAAATAGGCGGCCAGCGTGTAATTATGAGTGGCAAGTGCAGTAGAAAGTGTGCCATAAGCTTTGTAATCATTTGCAAAGGCAAAAGATAGAACAACAAGGATTGCGGCAATCAAAAGCAGCGTTGCGGTACGGCACAGGAAATTCAGCGTCTTAGCAGTAAACTTCCCACCGAACTTCAGCGTTTTCCAAAAAGGCTTCAACAAATTCGGCATAGAAAAACGCTTCTTTTTGGAAGACTCTGCCTTGTCAGAACCAAAGTTGAGGGTGCGCGTACGATTGGCCGCGAGATAATCAACGTCCATGTGTCCAGTTGGATCCAGTTCAGAAAGGCTGGAAAGCACATCTTTGTAGCCGTCGTTACCTAATTCATCTGGAAGATCTGGTAAATCTTCCATGAAAATCTTCTCAAGATCTTCAGCGGACGTATCGCTGAAAGCACGATCAAAATTATCTGCGAAATTGTTGTTCTCATCTTCTCCGAAAAACTCCTTTTTATCTATATTTATACTCATGGATAATCCCTCCTTAAAACGATACCTATTCTAGTACGATTATGAAAAGGTTACAAGGGATATTACAAAAAGTTTCGAAAGTAATAAGAAAAAATTTAGAAATGAAAAATTTGACAAAAAGAAAAAAGTCCTTGAAAATCAAGGACTTTTCATGCGGAAAAAGGGACTTGAACCCTCACAGGATAACTCCCACTAGAACCTGAATCTAGCGCGTCTGCCATTCCGCCATTTCCGCTCGCATAGGTTATCTTAACATGGTGGGGAGGAAATGTCAAACAATTTTTAACTGGGGACGTAGTAAAATTGCATTTTACTACGTCCCCAGTTAAAAAATTAACGAGTGATTTCTATCCCATTCACTTCTAAATGATCATCAATTGGTATCACAAGGCAGCGTCTTCCATCAATTTCACGTGTTTCTACCAAATCGGAGCGGTCGGAATTGACTTTGACAATGACATCCGGTGTCTCTACTTGAAATGTTTTCGTGCTCGCAATATTTGCAGCAACAAGTGTTTTTTGTTCGCCGGCGATTTCCTCGAAGTGCTGGTCGAATTCTTCCATTTTTTCCTGGGAAACCCCACTTCGAGATAACAGGTTCTTTACATCTGGTTTTGAAAGTTCCAATGGTTCTGGCGCTTCTTTCGCCTCTTCAATCATTTCGTTCAGATTGTCGTGGATGTTGCGAACCACTTCGTAATCGCATTCTTCTCCCAAGGTATCGCTAATGATTGCCTGGAAGGTTGTTTTCTGATCTTTGGCAGTGAGTGGCACATGACTTCCTAATACGTGTTCGATAAATTCTGGCTGAAGATCTTCAGGCTTCTTAGAATAGTACAAAATCTTATGCACATCAGAAGCGCGATCATCGAATGCCGGGAAGAGGAATCCTTTGACAGGAAGTTCTACAAACCAGTCGCGAATGCGGTCTTCAATATTGTTTGTTAAAGCATTGTAAGTTAATCCGGCTTTTGTGAGATTAACTGGGCAAATACTGCACATAATATGTTCATAGACAGTATCGGATGCATCAAACATTTCCATACCATCATTTGACTTTCCAGGAACATCATAGACAGAATGAATTAGGATGATGTAATAATTTTCAGCGTAATTATAGTTTTCGATTACCTTATCGTAGAACTCTTCCAAGAGCAGATCGTCCTGCAGTTTGCTGTTGCGCAGTTTGAGAAGGAAATCCTGAGTGCCTCCTACTAATTCCTGCTCGAGAGGGAAATCCATGTTGATGAGATTTTTCCCCAATGTTCCGGATAATGTGTGTCTGAATATGTCAAAATACTTGAAAGCCTCTTCTTCCTGCATAGAAAGAAAAGCCTTTTTCAATTCTACTTTTTTCTCTTTTTCGTGGTCCACGTAGCAGCCGCAGATTCGCGTAATCGCACAATTTTCAGGTGTGAACTGCTTGCGAATTTCGAGTACTTCTTTTTTGTTCATGGTAAACCTTCTTTCTTTTGTTTGATTCGGCATGAAACCGAGTTAAATGTTAGCACATTTAGTGCAAATTTACAAGAATAGAGATTGTAATGATTCGAAAAGCAAAGTATAATAAATAGTAGATGTTTATGTCAATAAAACAAAAAGAGAGGGTAATATAATGGGAAATTTATTTGACATTTTGGGACCGGTTATGGTAGGACCTTCAAGTTCCCACACAGCAGGAGCTGCTCGTATTGGATTGATTGCCAGACAGTTATTTGGATGCCAGCCAGATAAAGCAATCGTGAATCTTCATGGTTCATTTGCTGCAACTGGAAAAGGTCATGGAACAGACAAAGCGTTAATTGCTGGTCTTTTGGGAATGAAACCAGATGATCTTCGTATTCCACAGAGTTTTGAAATTGCAAAAGAACTTGGAATGGACTTTACAGTTCAGCCAAAAGATTTGAGAGATGCTCATCCAAATACAGCCGAAGTAATTATGGAATGTAACGATGGAAAGAAGATGACAATGCAGGCTTACTCTATTGGTGGAGGAAGAATCCGTGTCAGCAAACTGGATGGTATGGATGTAAACTTTAGTGGGGAAAGTAATACACTGATCGAACGTAACATTGACCAGCCAGGATGCATCGCAGAAGTTGCTGCAACTTTAGGTAAAGAAGGGGTAAATATTGCAACAATGCAGGTATTCCGCCAGGCAAGAGGTGGAGTTGCTGTTATGGTTGTAGAGACAGATCAGGTTGTTTCAAAAGAATTAATCGAAGAACTTGGCCAGAAGAAAGGTATCCTTTCTGTTACATTCTTGGATGTAAGCGGCGCAGTAGAAGAGTAGAATGGAGGATTTGAAAGCGTATGTCATATCAGTCAATGGAAGAAGCGTATGCAAAATGCGATAAAGAAGGAATTGAATTATGGAAAGCATTTCAGCTTGAAGATTGTGATGAGAGAAATGTTTCTGAAAAAGCTTCATGGAAGATGATGAAGGGAATGTGGCAGGCAATGTTAGATGGGCTTGCTGACTACGAACCAGATCGTATATCTGGAAGTGGACTTGTTGGAAAAGAAGGCGGACTTATGGAAGCTTACAACAAGAAAGGCGATACACTTTGCGGAGATTACGTAACAAAAGTTATGGCAAATGCTCTGAAAATGGCATGTAACAACGCATGTATGAAGAGAATCGTTGCAGCACCAACAGCAGGAGCTTGTGGTGTACTTCCAGCTGTACTTTGCACATATTATCAGGAATTTGATGTTCCAGAAGAAAAGATGATTGAAGCAATGTACGTAGCAGCAGGTGTAGGACAGATCATCGCGAACCGCGCATGTCTTGCAGGTGCAGCAGGTGGATGTCAGGCAGAAATTGGTTCCGGTTCAGGAATGGCAGCTGCAGCAATTACTTACCTTCGTGGTGGAGATGCAAGAATGCAGGGACATGCTTGTGCAATGGCATTGAAGAACTTGATGGGACTTGTATGTGACCCAGTAGGTGGATTGGTAGAAGTACCTTGCGTAAAGAGAAACGTAGGTGGGTCTGTAAATGCAATGGCAGCATCTGACATGGCAATGGCAGGAATTACAAGTAAAATTCCAGTAGATCAGGTTATCGATGCACAGAAAGAAGTTGGAGATAAGATGGATGTAACACTTCGCGAAACAGGATACGGCGGTGTTGCAGCTAGTCCGGCTGGAAAAGAAGTATGTGAAAGACTGGGACTTGTATTATAGTTAAAATAGAGAAGTCAAAGAGTTAAAAAAGCGGAAGTGTCAAAAAGGCACTTCCGCTTTTCTTCTAAAACTTGCTCAATGCTTCCACAATCTCAGGGAAATGAGAGGAGTGTGATGCTTTCACAAGTACATTATCTCCTGGCTGGATAATCTCACCCATAGCATGGATGAATTCTTCGTTTGTCTCAAACCAGAGTGCAGTTACTTCAGGATTAGAAGCGGCACCGGCAACGATTTCCTTTGCGAGTGTTCCGATACCACAGACAACATCGATGTGATGCTCAGCAGCGTAAGCACCTGTATCATAGTGCATCTGGTCAGCGTCTGTTCCAAGTTCACCCATATCTCCAAGGACAGCAACTTTGCGTCCAATTGCAAGATCCAATACGTTGATGGCTGCTTTCATAGATACTGGATTTGCGTTGTAGCAGTCATCTAAAATTACAAGGTTATCCGTTTTGATGATATTGTTGCGGCCTGGCATCATTGGAAGTCCTTCGATTCCGGCTTTGATTTCTTCCGGAGTCAAATCTAAGGCATGTCCAACAGAAGCTCCTGCTAAAGCATTTAATACCATGTGTGCTCCTGGAAGTGGCACGGTACAGTCAAAGCTTTCGCCAGATGGCAAGTGGATGGTGCAGGCAGTTCCGCGAAGTCCCAGAGACTGGATCTGGTCTGCGTAGCAGGAATTGTCAGAGCCAACGCCAAAGAACTGAGGGGTTGCACCCTTCATAGGGCCAACAGTTGCAAGAAGATCATCATCTCCATTTAAGATAATGCTACCGCCTTCTTTCATATCTTTGATCATTTCTGTTTTTTCCTGAAGAATTCCTTCTCTTGTTTTGAAAAATTCCAAGTGTGCGATTCCAATATTTGTCAGAACACAGATATCAGGGCTAGCAACGGAAGAAAGTCTGCGCATTTCTCCAAAATGGTTTACGCCCATTTCGAGGATTGCCACTTCAGTATCTTCTGGCATTGCAAAAACAGTGATTGGAAGTCCCCATTCGTTGTTGAAATTTCCAAGTGTTTTGTGTACTTTGTATTTTTGTGCAAGTACAGATGCAATCATTTCTTTCGTGCTTGTTTTTCCAACGCTTCCAGTAACACCCACAACTTTTGGGTTGATGGAATCACGGTAGAGCTTTGCAATATCAAGCAATGCCTGACCAGTAGATTCTACCAGAATATATGGAAAATCTGTTTCTCCAAGATCTTCGTGGGATACGACACACATGGCTCCCTTTTTGATTGTATCTGGGATGAATTTATGGGCATTCACATTTGCACCGTCAATGGCTACAAATAAGAAATCTTTTTCTACTTTGCGGCTGTCGATGACAACGCCAGCAACTTCTTTTGAGAGAAGACTTTCATCGCCACGAAAACTTCCCTGACAGGCAGCAGTAATGTTTGCCAAAGTAAGATTTTTCATGATAGTTCCTCCTTTTCTTGAGAAAAGAGCCAACACATAAAGGCGGCTCTTTTTCTTATTTCTTTCGTAAATCGTGTTTATCGTTTATTCATATCGTGCTTTCATAGACTCTGCAATGATTGTCTCGCATAAAACATCATAATCGAATCCGCCGGCTTTGGCAGCCTTTGGAAGAATACTTGCAGGTGTCATACCTGGAAGACTGTTGACTTCCAGACAGTAAAATTCTCCGTCTTTATCATCTACAATGAAATCTGCACGGCTGTAAACATCCAGTTTCAATGCTTCATAGGCACGTTCGCCAGCGCGCTGCATCTTCTCTTGCATAGCTTCGTCGATGGAGACAGGAGGACATAACTCCTGAGCACCGCCAGGCTGATACTTATTGGCATAATCAAAGATTCCATCTTTTGGAATCAGTTCCACGATTGGAAGTGCCTTTCCAGCAATGATTCCGCAAGCATATTCACGACCTTTAATATATGGTTCAATCACAACTTCTTTCTCATGATTTACCTCAAAAGACTGGTAAATCGCATCGTTGTATTCCTCTTCAGTGTGAACGATAAATACACCAAGGCTGGAACCACTGGAACAAGGTTTAATAACCAGTGGAAGATAGTAACCAAGGTCTGCGAGAGAAGTATGTTTTGTCTTCTGTGTCAGTGATGTTCCACGAGGAGTTGGTACTCCGGACATCTTAAAAATCTGTTTGGCTACCAGTTTATCCATGGACAGTGCACAACCGAGAGAACTTGGTCCTGTATACTTGATACCAAGGTTATCAAAGGTTGCCTGAAGGCGACCATCTTCTCCAACAGAACCATGAAGAGCCATGAACGTAATATCCGCCATGCGGCAAAGTTCAATGACATTTGGTCCAAGGTAGCAGTCAGACTGGTCTGGGCGAGATTTCTTAAGAGCATCCAAATCTGGCATGGTTGTCTTGATGCCTTCTGCAATCTCCATTCCACCGCCAGGAAGATCAAAGACTTCTTCTAACTTCTCCTGGTCGTATGGGAATCCAAAGTATACATCCATGAGAAATGCCTGATGTCCTTTTTCGCGTAAGGTCTTGCAGATGCTGGCACCAGAAGTGAGAGATACATCTCGTTCTGGGCTTAAGCCGCCTGCTAACACAATAATTTTCATAGTTAAAATCTCCTTATAAATGGATTATTCTGTAACATTTAATTTGTCTAACAGTGACTTCTTCACATCATACAACTTCTGTGATAAGTCCACATGTACTTTATGAGGGTAGAAGAGACGTTTTGTTTCATCCCACAATGTTTCTTTCTCTTCCTTGCAGTACTGTGCAATTTCCATAACAGAAGGAGACTGGTAAATGCATTCCCCTTTGCGGAAAATTGGAACAAGAATCTCGCGCATAGTGTAAGTTCCACCAGGTAACTTTGTCTTCTTCCATGTGTCGATTGGGTCGAAAAGAAGAAGATCTTCAGAAGTGTCAAACATTTCATTTGCAAAGCAGATTAAGTCTGCGCGGATTTTACCAGAATCTTTGTCATAGATTCGGTATACTGTTTTATTTCCTGGGTTTGTGATTTTCTCTGTATTCTCAGAAATCTTAATCTTAGGAATGAAATCGCCTTCATCGTTCATAATTCCGGCCAATTTATAAACACCACCGAAAGATGGGCAGTCTTTGGATGTAATCAGGTTAGTACCTACACCCCAGACATTGATTTCAGCGCCCTGCACTTTCAAGTCGTGAATCAAATATTCGTCCAAATCGTTGGATGCGCAGATGCTTGCTTCAGGGAAGCCGGCATCGTCTAACATCTTACGAGCCTTCTTGGAAATATAAGCAAGGTCACCACTGTCCAGACGAATTCCATATTTTTTAAACATCTTTCCAGACTCTTTTGCTTCTTTAAATACGCGGATAGCATTTGGAATACCAGACTTTAATGTGTCGTAAGTATCTACAAGAAGTGTACAGTTGTCTGGGTAAAGATCTCCATATGCCTTAAATGCTGTATATTCATCTTTGAAACTCATAATCCAGCTGTGTGCATGTGTTCCCATTGCAGGTACATCAAACATTCTTCCAGCCAATACATTGGAAGTACCAACACATCCAGCAATGATAGAAGCGCGGGCACCATAAAGACCAGCATCTGGACCTTGTGCACGGCGAAGACCAAATTCCATAACGCCGTCACCCTGTGCTGCGGACACAATACGCGCAGATTTTGTTGCAATCAGAGACTGGTGATTGATAATATTCAGAATTGCAGTTTCTACAAGCTGAGCTTCCATAATTGGAGCGATTACTTTGATTAATGGCTCCTTAGGGAATACAACAGTTCCTTCAGGGATAGCATAGATATCGCCACTGAAATGGAAACCACTAAGATAGTGTAAAAAATCTTCGCTGAAGATGCCAAGACCTCTTAAATAGTCAACATCATCATATGTGAAATGAAGATTTTTAATATAATTAATTACTTGCTCAAGTCCGGCACAGATAGAGTATCCGTTGCCACAAGGATTTTTACGGAAGAACATATCGAAAACAACGACTTCGTTGTTATGCTTCTGTTCGTAATATCCCTGCATCATTGTGAGCTGGTATAAATCTGTTAACAAAGTCAGATTTTGTCTATACATAACTGCATGAATCTCCTTTTTTCTATATTCCGTTCTATTATATCACTGGTGTTAAGAAATGTAAAATAAAGAATCAGGCACTATACAAGCGCCTGATTTTTCTGAATGGTTTCTTCAATGATTGTCTGACAATATTCTGCAATGTGTTTCTTCTCTTCGCGGTCCATGGATTTCATATCAATCGGAGTTCCATATTCCAAAATAACATGAGTCTTTTTAATGCGAGGAAAATGATCTTCAAAAATTGCAGATGTGTTATTTAAGCTGACAGGAATGATTGGACATCCACTCTTTTCGGCTATCTTAAAGGAGCCTGCATGGAATGGAAGTACTGTCAATTCTTCGCCTTTGTTTCTCGTTCCCTCTGGGAAGATGAAGACGGAGATGCCCTGTTTTACATACTCGATTGCCTGAAGGATGGTTTTCAGGCCTTCGCGCGGATTATCACGATCCAGGAAGAGGCAGTAAATGCGTTTCATCCAATCGCGTAGCACAGGGAACTTGTACATTTCCTTTTTGGAAATGTAGCCGGTCAAAGATTTGCAGTGCACATGTGTCAGTGGAATATCGAAAAAGCTTCTGTGATTTCCAACGAACAAAACTGCTCCATCCGGAATATTTTCTTCCCCGATAACTGTAACATCTACTCCAGAAATGGCGAGCATACAGCTAAATCCCCACTGTACAATGTGCATGCAGTGGCGGTCAGAAAGTTCTTTGTTAAATTTGCTGATGATCCATTCGATTCCCAAAACAGGAAGACCGAGAATCAGATAGCAACCTAAAAATATACAACAACCAATAAATCTAATCATCTAATGTAACCTCACTACTTGTCTCTTCTTCTACAGAAGGAATTTCTTTTCTTCCATAGAGAAGTGTAAATTCTTTTAATTTCTCAGCAGTTTCTGAAGTAAGATCTGCTGCAGTGTAACGCCAGCTCCAGTTTCCAATGGCCTCTCCTGGTGTATTCATACGTCCTTCTTTTCCACAGCCAAGCACATCCTGAAGTGGGAAGATGGCGTAAGCAGCAATACTGCTGAGTGCAAGTTCAACCAAATCCCAATGGATATTGGAAGCATCGGAAACCTTTACATAACGAAGTGTCTTCTTTTGGCAGGCTTCGTCCAAATCTTCGAACCATCCGACTGTCGTATCATTGTCATGTGTTCCTGTGTAGCAGACACAGTTCGGATTGGTGAACTGATGTGGGAGATATCCATTTTCCCCAAGATTATTCAATGCAAAGTGGAGAATCTTCATACCTGGGAAATGGAAAGCATCGCGCAGTTCCTCTACCTCTGGTGTAATGGTTCCCAAATCTTCGGCAATGATTGGAAGGTCATCTCCAAGTGCTTTCTGAATAGCTGTGAACAATTCGTGTCCAGGGGCTTTCATCCACTGTCCGTTGATAGCGGTATCATCGCCGTATGGAACAGCCCAATATGCTTCAAAGCCACGGAAATGATCAATTCTTAAAATATCAAGATTGTTCAGCAGGCTCTGAATACGACGGATCCACCATGCGAATCCCTCTTTTTCATGCGCGTCCCAGTCATACAGAGGATTTCCCCATAACTGTCCAGTTGCTGAGAAGTAATCTGGGGGAACTCCCGCAACAACAAGTGGATATCCCTTGGAGTCTAACTGGAACAAATGCTGATTTGCCCATACATCGGCACTATCCATAGAAACAAAGATTGGAATGTCACCTATAATCTTAATTCCGGCATTGTTTGCATAAGTTTTTAATTCGCCCCACTCAATGAAGAAAAGATACTGAAGAAACTGGTAGTAATCGACTTCTTCTTCGTGTTCCATATAAAACTGGTCTTTCAAGGCAGCAGTTGGGCGCTGATATTCATCGTTCCATTCTAGCCAGCTCTTGCCGCTATGTGCATCTTTGAGCGCCATAAAGAGGGCGTAATCATAGAGCCAGAATGATTCTGTCTCGCAGAATGCAGTGAAGTGACTCATCCACTCTAAGTTTGTCTCTAATTCTTTCAAAAAGTTCTGGTAAGCAAGTTTAAAGATGCGAGTTTTCCATGGAATGATAGTTCCATAGTCAACCTGTGTCTCATCTCCTACGGGACAATCTGCTAAATCTGCAGAACTTACCAATCCAAGTTCCTGTAAGTAAGCAGGACTAATCAATAATGGCTGTCCTGCAAATGCAGAGAAACTCTGATAAGGAGAATCTCCGAATCCTGTGTGTGTCAGAGGAAGAACCTGCCAGAGAGACTGCCCAGCATCAGCCAAAAAGTCTACAAAATCATAAGCTTCTTTTCCGAGATCACCAATTCCGTATCTGGATGGCAGAGATGTCGGATGAAGAAGAATCCCAGATGCTCTTTTTAATTGGTTCATAATTTGTTCGCTCCTTGTGTAAAACAATTTTCTCAATATGTGCTCTATTATACTACAAAATAGGAATTTTTCATAGCATTGGTGTGTATGATAAGAAAGAGAAATATTTTTGGATAGAAATATGAAAAAACGAGTGTGGTGCCCGTTGGCAGTGGTTTGTCTGTGCTTGCTGACAGGATGTTCGATGCAAAAAGACGATACAGAAAAATTGCGGGAAGTGGAATTTACCGTTGTGGATGAACTGGATTATCCGGAGGAACTGAGGGAAAAGTTAGAAGAATTAAAAGCAGGCAGTTTCGAAATTACTTACGGAGACCAGGGGTATCTCTACATAGCGAAAGGATATGGCAAACAGGAAACAACCGGATACAGTGTGCAGGTGAAGGAGTGCTACGAGACGGAGAACACCATTTGCATGAAAACCGAATTATCCGGGCCGCCCAAAGACGAGCAGATTTTGGAGAAAACAACCTATCCATATGTGGTCATTAAGATGGAATATTCTGAGAAAAATGTAGTATTTGATTAAGCAGGAGGGAAACATGGAATACGAGAAAAAGGAGTTTCGAATTTATCAACAGGGAAAGACGATTACAGATCAATTTTATCTGGATCAAGATTATAACGTGCCAGATACGAGAAATGATGTGAGGCGAATCGTACTTGGAGATTGCAAAACCCAGGTAGAAGAGATGAAAGTTGTGGAAAATTACATTCGTGTGTCTGGAAATATGCATTTCAAGGTTTTGTATGTCGCAGACCAGACAGATGAAACCTTATCTTCGCTTGAGGGAACGCTTCCATTTGAAGAAATGGTCTACATGGAAGACTCTCCCTTTGATAACCTGTTCTTGAAAGCGGCAACAGCGGAGCTTACTGTATCAGTGATTCATTCCAGAAAACTAAATCTGAAAATTCTGGCAGAACTTCAGATCTGTTCTGAGGGACGCAAGGAAGAAACGATAACGATGGATGTGCAGGATACTGTTCCATTGTACAAGAAAGAGAAAGAGTACCAATTTTTACGATTGGTGTCTATTAAGAAAGACACGTATCGGATAAAAGAGGAGGTCTCTTTGGATGGAACGAAAGAAAATATTGGAAATTTATTGTGGACAGAGATAGTCAGCCGCAAATTGGATACAAGAATCGGTCAGGATCAGATTCTCTTGCAGGGAGAACTGCAACTGTTCTGCTTTTACGAGTCTATGGATGGCAAGATGGACTGGATGGAACAGACAATCCCTTACGAAGGAAAGCTGGAATGTTACGGTGTAGATGATTCCATGTTCCATCAGATTTATCCAGAATTATTAAATCCGGTCGTGGATGTGCGAATGGATGAAGAAGGAGAACTTAGAATCCTTGGTGTGGAGGCAACTCTGGAAGCCCGCATGATTATTTACGAAGAAGAACCGCTTCGGATGCTGGAGGATGTGTACAGCCTTCAGGAACAATGTACGCCGGCGTATAAAGAGAAAAAATTAGAGACACTTGTGATGCAAAACCATTCGAAATGCAAAGTTGTAGAGCGGCTTTCTCTTCCAGAGATTCAAAATGAGATTTTACAGATTTGCCACAGCAGTGGTTGGATTCAGGTAGAACGTATGGAGCAGGTGGAACGCGGAGTTCAAATAGAAGGCGTGTTGCATGTGACATTTCTGTATGTGAAAACAGATGACCGGATTCCGTTTGATGTATGGCAAGGAATGGTGCCATTTAGCTATTTGATGGAGAGTAATGAAGCTACGCCGGAGATGACCTGTGATCTGACTTACATGGTAGAACAACTGTCGATTGGACTTCTTGGAAATGACGAAGTGGAAGTGAAGGCAGTTCTGGCATTCCACAGTTTTATGAAACAACCGATCACTGTGCGGGATATAGAAGAAATTCGGACAGAACCGATGAACACAGAAGAACTGGAGGCCCGTCCGGGAATCATTGGATATTTTGTGAAAGAGGGAGATGAACTGTGGGATTTGGCGAAGAGATATAACACGACGGTTGAAAGCATTCTTGAGGTAAATCAACTGGAAAAATCACAGGTAAAAACAGGCGACAGGATATTGATTTTTAAGGAAAATATGAGTATACTGTAAGCATATTGTATACAAGATACAGGAGCAAAGTGCAAGGAGACATAAGATGGAAAAATTAATGTTAAAATCCCTGGGTAAGATCAATCTGGGACTTGATGTACTTGGGCGAAGAGAAAATGGATATCATGATGTGCGAATGGTCATGCAGACCGTATATTTGTATGATCAGATTACACTAACAAAGACGAAGAAACCGGGGATCGCTTTGGAGACGAATTTGTTCTTCCTTCCAGTAGATGAGAACAATCTGGCTTATCGTGCTGCAAAGCTTTTGATGGATGAATTCCAGGTGAAAGAAGGCGTGCATATCTCATTGGAAAAACATATTCCAGTGGCAGCAGGCATGGCTGGCGGAAGTTCCAACGCAGCAGCAGTTTTATTTGGAATTAATCGAATGTTCTCTTTGGGACTTTCTACCGAAGAATTGATGGAGCGAGGAGTAACGCTGGGAGCGGATGTACCATACTGCATTATGAGAGGAACTGTTCTGGCAGAAGGAATTGGCGAGGAACTGACACCATTGCCACCGATGCCAAAGTGTTATGTATTGATTGCAAAACCGCCAATCAGTGTATCTACTAAACTTGTATATGAAAAATTAGATTCCCACGAGATTGAAAACCATCCGGATATTGATGGAATCTTAGAAGGACTGCAGGAAGAGAATTTAGAAAAGATTGCGTCCAAAATGGGAAATGTGTTAGAAAAAGTAACGATTGAAGAATATCCAGTCATTGCAGAAATTAAAGACATGATGAAAGAACATGGAGCTTTGAATGCGATGATGAGTGGAAGTGGACCGACGGTATTTGGTTTGTTTGACAACAAGGAAGTTGCAAGAACGGCAGCAGACAAAATCCGTAAGTCAAAGTTGGCAAAGCAGGTGTATGTAACGAATGTACATAATGCAAGGAGGAAATAAATGAAAGAACCAAATTTTCAGGTAAATATGAATGAATATCTTCCACTTCGCGATGTCGTGTTTAACACATTAAGACAGGCGATTCTGAGAGGAGAATTAAAACCAGGGGAACGTTTGATGGAAATTCAACTGGCGAATAAATTGGGAGTTAGTCGTACTCCTGTCCGAGAAGCAATCCGCAAGCTGGAACTGGAAGGACTTGTCCTTATGATTCCAAGAAAAGGAGCAGAGGTTGCTGAAATTACAGAGAAGAGTCTGAAAGATGTTCTGGAAGTGCGTAAGGCACTGGAAGAACTGGCAGTTCAGCTTGCCTGTGACAGAATTACAAAAGAAGAATTAGCGGAACTTGCGCAGGCAGGGGAAGACTTTAAAAAAGTGTTGAAAAGCAAAGATATTACAGAAATTGCAGAGGCAGACGTACGTTTCCATGACATCATATACATGGCGACAGATAATCAGAAGCTGATTTCATTGCTGAATAATTTCCGTGAACAGATGTATCGCTATCGTGTGGAATATCTGAAAAAAGAAGAAGTGCATAAGCAGTTAATTGCGGAACATGATGCAATCGTAGAGCATGTCTCTAATCGAAATAAGGAGAAGGCGATGGAAGTAGTATGCCAGCATATCGACAATCAGGTAGATGCAGTAGTGACTTCCATTCGAAAAAAGAATCACGAATAAGGAATAAATGAATAGAAATATGTGAACACTCCCTGTAACTTTACAGGGAGGTACATATTTTATGAGAAATATATTAAATAATCGTAGAATCCAACAAGTGACATGTGCTATACTTGGAATTTGCTCGGCACTGCTTCTAATGATGGCAGTGCATACACGAGGTGAAGTATGGAAAGAAGGGAAGATGCAAGAGACACAGCAAGGTCTGGCAGAGCAAGTGCTCCGCTTTCATGTGTTGGCAAACAGTGACAGTGAGGCGGATCAGATGCAGAAGCTGTCGGTGCGGGATGCAATCCTTTCTTACCTGAAAGAGAATCTTCCGGCAGGGAGTTCCAAGGAAGAGACAGAAATATGGGTACAGGAACATCTGAAAGATATTGTAGGGTGTGCAGAAGAGACGCTTGCAAAAGCGGGCAGCAGTGACTCTGTGCAAGCGGAGATTGCGATGTCCTATTTTCCGGACAAGTATTATGAAGACTTGTGGTTTCCGAAAGGATATTACCAGGCACTTCGCGTAATTATTGGCGAAGGCGGCGGCCACAATTGGTGGTGCGTGTTATATCCGAACTTGTGCATCACAGAAGCATCCAGCGTGGTGGTGAGTGAGAGTGGCAAGGAAGAATTAGAGTACATCCTTACGGAAGAAGAATATGAAACAGTGACAATATCTACGAAGTTTGAGATAAAATCATTTCTTTGGGAAAAGGTAGGAGACCTTTTAGGAAAGGAATGAGAAGTGGGAGGATTGAATGACAGAGTTTTTAGTGAAACATTTCGTCAAAGAGAGTGAAAATGTTGAAAAGTTATCAGTGCGTACAGCGTATGGGGTGTTATCCAGCGTAGTTGGAATTTTGTGCAATATCTTTTTATTTATTGTGAAATGGCTGGTTGGATTTTTTATGCATAGTATTGCGGTTATGGCAGATGCGTTTAACAACTTGTCAGATGCAGGCTCTTCCATCATTGGACTGGTTGGTGTGAAGATGGCAAGTAAGCCGGCGGATGAAGACCATCCATTTGGACATGGAAGAATTGAGTACATAGCAGCGTTGGTAGTATCATTCCTTGTTATGGAAGTTGGATTTACATTTTTGAAAGATTCTGTTGCAAAGATTCAGAATCCAGAAGCAATCAATTTTCAGATTGTTTCTGTTGTAATTTTGATTCTGTCCGTTGGAGTAAAACTTTGGCTTGGAAAATTTAATAAGAAACTTGGAACAAAGATTGATTCGAAAGTGATGCTGGCGACGGCAGCAGATTCCATGGGAGATGTAATCACAACATCTGCAACGATTGCGTCTATTTTGTTCTTTAAATTGACAGGGATTAACATGGATGGAATCGTTGGTGTGGGAGTATCTCTGGTTGTTATGTGGGCTGGTTTTGGAATTGCAAAGGATACGATAGAACCGTTGATTGGAGAGGCTGTTCCACCAGAAGAGTACGAGAAGATAACAAAATTTGTTGAAGCATATGACGGAGTGGAAGGAAGCCATGACTTGATCGTTCATAATTATGGACCAGGAAGAAGTATGGCGTCCATCCATGCAGAAGTGCCAAATGATGTAGACATCGAAGTGTCTCATGAGATCATTGACCGAATCGAGCGTGACGCGATGAAGAATCTTGGAGTATTCCTTGTGATTCATATGGATCCAGTGGAAACAAAGAACGAACAGGTACTTGCAGTAAAAGATCAGGTGGTTCAAATTCTGGATGCAGTAGATCCGGAGGTCAGCATCCACGATTTCCGTATGGTAGATGGAAAGGATCAGGTGAACTTAATCTTTGATATGGTTGTACCATTTGAGTATGATTCGGAAAAAGAGAAACAGTTGAAGAAGTCCGTTCGTAAACTTCTGAAAATGCATGATGAGAGATACCAGTGTGTGATAACCGTAGAAAGGAGCTACATGTCAAGTGGCAAATAACAGTTATACGTTTGAGAGCAGAGTGAGAATTAGTGAAGCAGGAAGTACAGGGAGATTAACACTTCCAGGAGTGATTAATTATTTTCAGGATTGTAGTACACTTCAGTCAGAGAGTCTGAATCTTGGAGTGAAATATTTTAAAGAGCATCGGAGAGCCTGGGTACTTTCCTACTGGCAGATAGAGGTTGAGCGGTATCCAATGCTTGGAGAAAAGGTGACGTCCGAGACATGGGCTACATCTTTCCAGGGGATGTTCGGAGAGCGTAACTTCCAGCTGTTGGATGAAGAAAAATGCGTTGTCGCCCGTGCACATTCGCTTTGGGTGTACATGGATATGGCGAAAGGTCGTCCAATCAAGCCACAGCCAGAGGAAATGGATCCTTATGGACAGGGAGAGGCTTTGGAAATGGAACGTGAGTCTCGAAAGATTGCGCGCCCAGAACACACAGAAGAACGGGAAGCATTCCGCGTTCGAAGATATCAGATAGATACGAATCAACATATGAATAACTGTCAGTATGTGCAGCTTGCCATGGAACTTGTGGATGAAGAATTCTGTCCACATAAGATTCGGGTTGAATATAAGAAGTCCGCAGTTTATAATGACATTATCGTTCCAAAGATCGCAGTGGAAGAGGAGCGGATTGTCGTGGAACTTTGTGATGAAACTGGCGGATTGTATGCGATTGTAGAGTTGAAAAAATAGGAGAAGACCATGAGATTAGAAGAAAGATTAGGAAAAAAAAGTACGTTAATGATCGTGAAAAAAGTAGACTTTGGTGTGTACCTTGGAACAAATGAAGAGCGAGTGCTCCTTCCAAAAAAACAGGTTCCAAAGGATGTGGAGATTGGAGATCCAGTAGAAGTATTCCTTTATAAAGACTCCAGTGACCGTCTGATCGCAACAACGAATACACCAAAACTTACACTTGGAGAATTGGCAGTATTAGAAGTTGCAGATACAGCAAAGATTGGTGCATTTTTGAATTGGGGATTAGAAAAAGACTTATTACTTCCATTCAAAGAACAAGTATCTAAGGTGAAAAAAGGAGATAAAGTACTGGTTGCATTGTATGTAGACAAGTCTGGAAGACTCTGTGCAACAGCGAAAGTTTATGAGAAACTTCGCACAGATTCCCCATACCAGAAAGATGATCAGGTAAGTGGAATCATTTATGACAGTAGCGACAATTTCGGAATGTTTGTAGCAGTAGATAACTGCTATTCAGCTTTAATTCCAAAGAGAGAAGCTTACGGAGATTTGAAAGTAGGGGATGTTATAGAAGCACGCGTTCTGAAAGTCAGAGAAGATGGAAAATTAGATCTGAGTCCAAGAAAGAAAGCATTTATGCAGATGGACGAAGATGCAGAGATGGTATTAGAGAGAATCAAAGAATATGGTGGAAAACTTCCATTCACAGATAGGGCAGATCCAGAACTGATCAAGAAAGAATTTGGATTAAGCAAGAATGCATTCAAGAGAGCGGTTGGAAGATTGCTGAAAGAGAATAAGATTAAGATTGGAAAAAATGAAATAACACTATAGTATTAGAGAGAATCAAAGAATATGGTGGAAAACTTCCATTCACAGATAGGGCAG
>CAZPZR010000028.1:0-22714 GCA_964591105.1 uncultured Lachnospiraceae bacterium
CATATGCAATCCGTACAGTATCTGAGACATTTGAATCTAACGGTTCTACATCTCAGGCAAGTATCTGTGCATCATCTATGTCACTGATGGCTGCTGGTGTACCAATCAAAGCTCCTGTAGCTGGTATTTCTGCCGGACTTGTAACTGGTGATACAGATGATGATTACCTTGTACTTACAGATATTCAGGGATTGGAAGACTTCTTCGGAGATATGGACTTTAAGGTAGCTGGTACACACAAAGGTATCACAGCAATCCAGATGGATATCAAGATTCACGGATTAACAAGACCAATCATCGAAAAAGCAATTGCTGCAACAAAAGCTGCAAGAACATACATCTTAGATGAAGTAATGAATAAAACAATTGCTGAACCAAGAGCAGAAGTAGGAGAATATGCACCAAAGATTATCCAGATGCAGATTGACCCACAGAAGATTGGTGAAGTAGTTGGACAGCGTGGTAAAACAATCAACGCAATCATCGAACAGACAGGTGTTAAGATTGACATCACAGATGATGGTTCTGTATCTATCTGCGGAACAGACGCAGAGAAGATGGAATTAGCTCAGAAGTTAATCTATATCATCGTAACAGATTACGAAGCTGGACAGGTTCTGGAAGGTAAAGTAACAAGCATCAAAGAATTTGGAGCTTTCCTCGAATTTGCACCAGGAAAAGAAGGAATGGTACACATTTCTAAACTTTCAAAAGAAAGAGTAAACCATGTAGAGGATGTACTTACACTCGGCGACGTTGTGAAAGTAGTATGCCTTGGAAAAGACAAGATGGGAAGATTCTCCTTCAGTATGAAAGACGTAGCAGAATAAGAATAAAAGAAAACCTTCGGGCACAAAGTGTGTTCGAAGGTTTTTTACTGTATTATGAAGTTTAATCCAATGGTGCTTCATCCATGGAATAAAGAAGTTCATTGGTTTCCTGCACAGAAATTTTCTGGTTGATTGAGAAAATCAAAATAGAATCACGGCGACACTTTGGATAAAGGGTTCCTTCCTGTGCAATCGCTAATGTACGCTGAACTTCATCTAAAGGCAATGCAAGAGAAATACATAGGGCAATAATCTTATCTCGCCCAGGCTTTTTCGTTCCATTTAAAATCTGATATCCATAATTACGCTGAATCTGCGAGCGTCGAATCAATTCACTGGCTGTTATCCCAGCATCACACATATGTTTCAACAGATATTCATGAACGGAGGAAGGAAGTGTGTGAAGTTCCTCAGATTGTGAATATGTATATAAATCAGAAACGTTCTCCGTGGAATTTAAAATTTGTAATAATTCATTCGTACTTTTTTGTCTACACATTTTTTGTCCTTTCTTGTGCTGAAATTGATTTTATCATATAATTAGCCTAGAAAAAAAGCAAGGTGAAAATGTATGAGATTAGAGGAACAGTATCGAATTCAAGAGTATATAGATTTGGGGATTCTAGAACAAGAGAAGACTGTACGCTTGAAAAGAAATAAAGTATATGGAACGATATGCGTAGAAAAACGGGTTTCGCGTAGCTTGGAATCGATTTATCAGTATTTGAAAGAACAAAAGATCTGTGGCATACCAGAGATTTATGAATGTATTCCAGATGGAGAAGAACTCCTGATCATTGAGCAGTATATTGAGGGACAGACATTGGAGGATGTGATTCATGAGGCCGTGATTCCGGAAGATGAGGCAATCAGAATTTTAGATTGCCTGTGTGAAACGGTAGCAAATTTGCATCATGCGAATCCGGCAATTGTATGTAGAGATTTAAAAGCCGAAAATATTATGTTGGATCGAGAGAAGAAAGTTTGGATTGTTGATTTTAATATTTCCAGAACCTATCAAGAGGGAAAGAACCGAGATACTGTGCTTCTTGGAACTGTGGAATATGCAGCACCAGAACAATTTGGGTTTATCCAAACGGATCATCGAACAGATATTTATTCCTTGGGAGTTTTACTGAATTATATGATTTCTAGGAAATTCCCGGTTGATGGAATTGCAGAAGGGAAAATTGAAAATGTTATTCGCAAATGCACTTCTATTGATCCGGAAAATCGCTATCAAAGCGTGGAAGAATTGCAGAAAGATTTGTGGAAACTGTGTCCGAAAGCGTATGAAAATCGGAAAAGGAAATCTCAATCATTTGCAATTCCAGGATTTCGCAGTAAAAAACTATGGAAAATGGCTGTTGCAATCTTTGGGTATAGTCTGATTACATGGTTTTGTTTTACGTTAGATATGGAAGACGAACTGGTGAAATTGACGCCTGTTGTGTTAAAAATTGAACAGGCATTATTATGGATTTCTCAGATGATATTCATTGCAATTGCATTTGATTATCGAGACTGTAATGCGGGAAAACGTTGGATGGGACATCCGAACAAAATGATTCGTGTGATTGCCTGCTGCGCTGCAGAATGTATTTTGCTTTTTCTAGCCATTTTCTTGTGTGTGTTTATAGAAAATATAATGTTATATGTATGCTAAAAGCATACCAATGGAAAAGAGAATCCGATTATACTAACGTGTATGACGAACTCTTTTACAGGGTTAAAACACACAAGAAATGAGGTAAAGGGATGAAGAAAGAAAAACCAACGACAAAGATTTGTAAGTATTGTTCTACAGAAATTCCCTATGAAGCGAAGGTTTGTCCACAGTGCAGAAAGAAACAGAAAAAAGGAATAGTTTTTAAAGCATTTATTGTGATTGCAATTTTGGTCGTCCTATTTTCAATATTTGGTTCTGAGGAAGAAGAAGAGATACAGACGGAATTTTCAGTAGGCGAGACATTCAAAGGTGAAGATATTAATATTACTTATATTGAATGTGGGGATTATGAAACAGACAATATGTTTATGGAACCAAAAAAAGGATATAAGTATATTTATGCTGAATTCGAATTTGAAAATCCTTCTGACTCAGATACGGGAGTAGGCTTTTGGGATTTCTCTTGCTACGCAGACGGATATTCTTGTGAGGCGACCTACTTTGATGAAGATGATCTGACTGCTTATGACAATCTTTCACCAGGAAATAAGGTAAAGGGAAAAGTATATTTTGAAGTTCCGAAAGATAGTGAAAAGATTATCTTAGAATATGACTTGGATTATTGGGATGAAACAAAGCTTAATTTTATCGTGAAGTAAAGGAAGAGTGTTGAACTTATTCGTCGCCTATCATTGTAATAGACACCGAATTCTGCCATGTTGGCAGGAGTCGGTGTCTATTTACGTATATATGCAAAAGGAAGTTTTTGGTGATGAGATGAGTTTGATATATGAGAAAATTTAAAAATTTCCGACAAATTTTTCAAAAAAGCGTCACATTTTTGCTGTTCAGTTGTCTTACTTATGGGGGGGAGAGCAGGAAGGAGAACAAAGAATGAAAAACAAAAGATGGAGGCGTTTCCTTGCAGCGGTATTGGCAGTCACTGTCCTTGCAACGACGATTGACACTACCTTGCTGGCAGCGCCGGAAACAACACAAGAGACGACAGAAGAAGAAACTGCAGAAATGGCAGATACTGAGGAAGAAGAAGGGGAGTCTGATGCAGTTATCCTTTCGGAAGTGGAAGAAGAACGAGAGGAGGATAGTAAGACCTTCTATATGAGTGATGGCTCTTTTATGGTCGCACAGTATGATGTCCCAATCCATTATGAAGATGAAGAGGGAGAATGGCAGGAGATTGATCGTACATTGGAATTGGAAACAGAAGAAGAGACAGCTACGACAGTTGCAACTGTATGTCTGGGAGATGCAGAAGAAGATGCCCACTAAGATCACGGATGGAGCAGGACATACGATAAAACAGATGGGACTTATGTCAGATCTTATTCGGATCTTGTAAGTGGGACGAGTTCCACCAGTTTTGGCAAAGGTTGGCGGAGAGAAAGTGTGAGCGTTACAATCCCAGAGGATACAGAGTCGGTGAGTGTCTATCTTTTGCTGCGGAATGCAACAGGAACAGCATACTTTGATGGCTTGCAATTGGAAAGCGGAAGCAGCAGAAATAGTTATAACATGTTGGAAAACTCAAGTTTTGAACAGGTGAGCGACGGACAGCCAGAAGGCTGGAACTTGGAGAACACAGGAACAGAAGATGGAAGTTCCAAAGGACACTATTGGAATGGGGCATATTCTCTGAAACTCAAGGGAGAAGCATCCAAGAACAAATATGTGTATCAAGAAGTGGCAGTGGATAGTCCGGAAAGTGAAGTCTATATGTTCAGTGGATGGGCTTTGGCAGATGCAGTTCCAGATACGAAGAAGACACAACGACAGTTCGACCTGTTTGCAAGGATCTATTATTCTGATGGTACGAGTGAATTTAAGACCAAACAAGGAGAGTTTAATCGAGAAGTTCCAGGATGGCAGCGCGCAAGCATGGTCTTTGATCTGAGTGATGGGGATTCCAAGACGACAAAGACCGTCACAAAGATCCGTGTGGGAATGCGATATTATAAACAGGCGAATGCGGCATATTTTGATCATATGCAGCTAAAAAAAGATGTCACGAATCTATATACCTACGATAGCGAAGGAAATCTGATCACTGCGAAAGAAAAAGGGGAGAAAACTTCGGCACTGAACTACGATGACCAGTCCAACCTGACTTCTGTGCGGGATGCGGAAGATAATCTCTATGAATATGAATACAATGATGCGCATCAGGTCACAAAAGCGACCACACCATTAAAGCAGACGATCACGTATCATTATAAGTCGAATGGGACTGTGAACAGTACAGTGATCAGCAACCCGAAGGGAACCAAAAAGATCAAAACAGGAACTATATACAGCAGTGAGACAAATGGGATCTCTGCAGGAGCATATGTGACAAAGACACGTGACCAAAATGGAAACGATACGACCTATGATTACAACGTGAAGACGGGGAATCTCAAGTCTGTGCAGACACCGGATCAGGTGACAACATCTTATCGCTACAATGCCAAGAATGACCAGCTACAACAGGTGACTTCTGGAGATACCAGTGTAACATACACCTATGATGCTTCCAATACAAGTCTGGAGGCCATCACTTGTCACAGTGGTACTTACCAGTTTGCCTACGATACCTATGGGAATGTGGTCACAACGAAAGTGGGAGAACAGACGCTTAGTACGAATACTTATGCGGCAAACAATGGAAAACTGATCAAAAATACGTATGGAAATGGGGACGAAAGATCTTATACCTATACAAAGGCAGGGAATCTTGCTACAGAAAAGATCAATGGAGTAAGGACAGCAGGATGGACCTATGATGCTGCACAGCAGTTGGCAATATACCGGGATTATCAGAATCAGGAGAAGCATGTCTATGACTATGATGACAGTGGACGCGTGTTAGAAGAAAAAGTAACAGCATTTACGGATTCCGATGTTGAAAAACGATATGCAACACTTTATGTGTATGATGCACTGAACCGGGTGAAAAAACAACAGGTAGCAGTCCAGGGAAGAACCAACACAGCAACCTATCAGTATAATAAGAATGGCCAGCCATCCAAACTTAGTATCAGTGGAAGCCGCACGCTGGAGTATCAATATGATACCTTGGGACGTCTGAGCACCAAGACTCTGTCATTGGATACACCATTGAAATATCGGTATACGTATCGGAGATCTGGAAGAGATGAGACCAATACAGATAGCAGTTTTAAATATACGACGACACAATTGTATAAAGAAGCATTGGGGACAAGAGGCTATTATTATAGTTATGACAGCATGGGAAATATCATTTCCATCAAAGAGGGAATACAGACCGAGGAGTCCTCAGCACTGACGGAGGTAGAAGAAAAAGTTACATACTGTTACGATTCACAGAATCAGCTGAGCAGGGAAAACAACCTTTGCAGTAATGTGCTTAGCAACGATGCTGGCAGGTGTGGATTATGAATATCATGCAATATTAGGTGGTTATTTCTTCTACATATTTCACGATATTCACCCGGTCAGTATCCCATTTGCCTTTGCATCTATGCTCAAAGAACCATGGGCACTTTTGGGATTTGGGTTTACACTGACCTATAATGGAGAAAGAGGAAAACAGAATAAATGGCTCAACTATGCGTTCTATCCGGTACATCTGTTGATACTTGGGTTGTTACGTTTGTGGTTGAATATTTGATGTTGAATGAGCACACGCTTGATAGGACTTGAGTTTCTGTCAAGCGTGTTTTCAATTTTACGCAATCTTGCATATTTGAATTTCTTCCACATATATTGAGACTAAAGAGGTGGACAAAGATGCAGGTAAATACACAGCAAACGCACATACTTAGAATATTTCCAGAGAAGATACGTCAATACTTGCAGAAAGAATGGATGCAAATGGAAGAGTTTGATATCACCAAGCTGCAGGAAATCCGACTTCGAATTGGAAAACCTTTGCTTTTCTATTATGCAGGACGAGAATGGAATGCTTCCCATCCTTACATCGTGACAAGAGAGAATGTAAAAGAAGTTTTAGAATACATCAGCCACTATTCCCTATACGCCTACGAGCAGGATATGAGGCAAGGGTTTATTACCATAGAAGGAGGGCACCGAGTAGGAATGACTGGTCAGGCAATCGTAGAGAATGGAAAACTCAAGAATCAAAAGAACATTTCAGCAATGAATATCCGTATTTGTCATGAAATTATAGGTTGTGCAAATCAAGTATTTCCCTATGTGACGGAAGAAAAGAATTTTTTACATACATTGATTGTGTCACCGCCAGGATGTGGGAAAACAACACTTCTGCGGGACATGGTACGACAAATTTCAGAAGGAAATTCCTATGTAAGTGGAAGAACAGTTGGTACGGTGGATGAACGTTCGGAAATCGGTGGTTGTTATCAGGGAATACCGCAGAATCAGATAGGCAGACGAACGGACATATTAGCTGGGTGTCCGAAAGTAGAAGGAATGCTGCTTCTCATTCGTTCCATGAATCCGCAAGTGCTTGTGGTGGATGAAATCGGAACAACGGAAGATGTACATGCTGTAGAGTATGCGATGCATTGTGGATGTAAAATGCTTGCTACGGTTCATGCAGGGTCCATGGAGGAACTGAAACAGCGCCCTATGTTCCATCAGATGATTGAGGAAAAACGTTTCGAACGTTATATTGTGCTGAGCAATCATACACATGTGGGTTTTGTAGAAGGAATTTATGATGGCCGAGGAGCATGCTTATATCGGGAGTCGGACACAAAGAAAACAGGTGCAGTGGGATGCTGATGCGGGTCATAGGAGGAATCATTGTGATAGGCGCAACGTCCTTGTTTGGGATGGAACAGGCAAGGAGTTTACAGGAACAATATGAGGAAATGTTGTGTTTGCAGAAACTAATTTATTACATACAGAGTGAGATTGGCTACGCAAGAACGTATTTGAGTGAAATATTTGAATTAACAGGAAGAAAAACAAAAGAGCCTTATCAGAAGTGGCTAATGGAACTGAGCGGTTGGATGAAAGAAGAAAATCAAGAACGATTTCATGAGATGTGGGAGAAAAGCATTGAGATGTATTTGAATAAAGAAGTGAAACTTCCAAAGAAAGAACTGCAGAGATTGAAAGAATTGGGAAAACAGTTGGGAACATCAGATGTCCAGTCCCAGATTCGATTTTTGGAGTTTTATTTGCAGCAGCTTAGAGAAACAACGAATGATCTGCGTATGAATCTGTACACCCGGAAGAAATTGAGCTACTGCATGGGAATTGCAAGTGGGATTTTTCTTTTTGTGCTTTTGATATAGGGAGGAACGTATGACAGTTGATTTGATTTTTAAAATCGCAGCGGTAGGAATACTGGTATCGGTGCTCAGTCAAGTATTGAAGCACAGTGGTCGAGAAGAACAGGCATTTTTGACCAGTCTGGCAGGATTATTACTGGTTCTGTTTTGGATTGTGCCTTATATCTATGATTTGTTTGAATCTATTCAAAAGTTGTTTTCGTTGTAAATTTGAAAAAGAGGAAAGGAAATGGAAGGATGGGTATCATACAAGTCGGGGTTCTTGGTGTGGCAGGAGTTTTGCTGGCAGTGCAATTCAAGGGTGGAAAAAGTGAGTATGGAATCTACATTAGTATTGCGCTAAGTCTGCTGATTTTCTTTGCGATCTTGAGTCAACTAAAGGAAATGCTTGCGATGATAAAGACAATCGGTAGCTATATTAAGCTGGATACTGCGTACATCGGAATTTTATTCAAGATTCTTGGAATCACGTATGTAGCAGAATTTTCATCCAGTATATGTAGGGATGCAGGGTATCAGACAATTGCACAGCAAATTGAGATTTTTGGGAAATTGGCAATTCTGGTGTTGAGCACACCGGTGTTGCTGGCGTTGCTAGATGCGATAAAGGAATTTTTGTCATGAAAAGATTCAAAAAGGTTGGACATAAGCTTATGCAGATAGGAGTGACAGTAGTTTTTCTAGTTTTCGTTGCGAACATTACTCCATTTGCAAGAGTTGAGGTGTATGCGGCAGAATCAGAGGATGCTTCGGATACTTTGGAATCCTATGATTTCCAAGAAATTGATGAATCGCTGCAGGAATTATTTCCAGAAGAAAAGTTAGATTTCAAAGAAATTGTATCAAACGTTATTTCGGGAGATATGACGCTGACAGGAGAACTACTGAACCGACTCATCGGAGAACAAGTGGCGTATGCATTTGATGGGTGCAAGGAGAATCTGGTTCATATTTTGCTATTGGCAGTTGTGGCAGCGGTTTTTACGAATTTTTCAAATGTCTTTCAGGGAAAACAGATGACGGAGGTGAGTTTTTACATTGTCTATTTATTGCTGATTGCATTATGTTTAAACTCTTTTCAACTTGTGGTTGATTGGACAACAGAAGGAATCCATAGGTTGACTGCGTTTATGACAGCATTTTGCCCGATTTATTTTTTCGCAGTGACAATTGCAAAAGGTAGCGCCACTGCAGCAGCTTTTTATAATCTGGCATTGTTCCTCATTTATTTTGTTGAACTTTTTATCGGGAAAATATTGATTCCAGTGGTACATCTTTTTTTGATGGTCAAGGTATTGAATTTTCTGTCTCCGGAAGAATATTTGAGCAAATTTGCAGAATTGATGGAAACACTTGTGAATTGGATGTTGAAAACGTTATTAGCTTGTATTATAGGGCTAAATGTTGTTCAAGGCTTGATTCATCCGGCTATTGATACGATTAAACAAAGCGCAGTGACGAGAAGTGCAGAGGCGATTCCAGGAATTGGGGATGCCATTGGTGGAATGACGGAAGTTGTCATTGCCACTGCAGTACTTACCAAAAATGGAATTGGTCTTGTGGGTGCGTTGATTTGTTTTGTGATCTGTTTGGTTCCGTTAATACAAGCGGCACTTCTTTCGCTGATGTATGCATTGGCAGCAGCGGTGATTCAGCCAATTTCAGATAAACGAGTGGTTGGATGTGTAGAAAGTGTGGCACAGGGATGCCATATGATGATGCGCATTATTTTTACCATGGGAATGTTATTTTTGCTGACGATTGTGATTGTATCTGCAGTATCGGGAGGATAAGAATTATGGTGACTTATTTGTATGAGTGGCTGCAAAATCTGGCGTTTTATCTGGTACTAGTGACAGCAATCTTTCACATGATACCGGAAATGGGATATAAAAAATACATACAATTTTTCACAGGATTGATATTGATCATTCTGTTAGTATCCCCGGTTCTGCAAGTACTGGGGACAGAGATTACACTTGAAGATTTTTATCGGGAAATGGACTACGAAACAGAAGTAGAACAAAAGCTCAAGGAGTGGCAGAAGGAACAAATAAAAGAAAACAATAGTGAAATCGAGGTGGAGGAGATACAGATTGAATGAAAAATTAAACCGATGGATACAGAACGTAAAGAATCTGAAAAAAGATCAGATTTGTATTCTACTTTTGATAGGTGTTTTATTAATGGTAATCTCAATCCCAACGAAGAAGAACGTAAATGAAACAAAGAAGAGCGAAGAAAGTACAGAGATACAGACGGATGAGTATGCATATGCGGAACAACTAGAGAGTCAGTTAGAAAGTATTCTGACAGAGGTAGAAGGGGTTGGAACGGTATCGGTAATGGTAACGCTTCAGTCCTCTGCAGAGCAGATTGTGGAGAAAGATATTAGAGAAGAAGCAGAGGAACTTGCGGAAACAGACAGCCAGGGAGGCAATCGAGACACAAAAAATACGGTACGGGAAGAAGAGACGATTTACAAGGATGGAGACTCACAGAGTCCCTATGTTCGAAAGGCACTTATGCCAAGAGTGGAAGGTGTTCTTGTGGTAGCAGAAGGCGGAAACCAACCAGTAGTCGTAAAAAATATTACAGAAGTTATTCAGGCATTATTTGGAATTGAGTCGCATAAGATTAAGATAGTTAAGAGGAGTTGAACATCCAGAAACGGAGGAGTGGAATGAAACAGATTTTGAAGAAGAACCAATTAATTATTGCGGCATTGGCGGTGATGATTGCTGCGGCAGGATATCTGAATTATTCGGGAAGAATCTTCGGAGAGAAGGACCAGAGTGCATCGGCAGGAAGTGACCTGGCAAATCAGGAACTTCTGGATATTTCGGAACAGGATCTTGCGAGCGCAGATGGCGAGATTGAAAGTCAAGATGGGGAAGTGGATGGTACACCTGGGGAAGCAGTACTTACAAGCGGGGATGTGTCTTCGGTAGTTGCAGAGGCAAAAGTCAGCCGGGAGCAGGTGCGTGCAAAAAATAAGGAAACGCTGTTAGAAATTGTAAATAACGAAAAGCTGAGTGATGCACAAAAACAAGAAGCAGTGAATGAAATGGTGCAGATGACAGAGATTGCCGAGAAGGAAGCGGCAGCAGAATCATTGCTAAATTCGAAAGGATTTGCAGAAGCGGTTGTCAGTATCACAGATGATTCTGTGGATGTTGTAGTGAATGCATCAGATTTAAGTGAGGCGAATCGGGCACAGATTGAGGACATTGTGGCAAGAAAAACTGGAATTGCAGCAGAAAATATCATTATTACACCTGTGGATGGACAGGAAAAATAAAGAACAGTTTGAATAGCTGTTCTTTTTTTGCTATAATATAATAGGTTATGCGTAAAAATAGATAATGTAGGAGAATTCGAATATGTCAGAAATTACAAAGGAAGTTAAAGAACAGATAAAAAAGAGAAGAACGTTTGCGATTATTTCGCATCCGGATGCTGGTAAGACAACTTTAACCGAGAAGTTCCTTCTGTACGGAGGAGCAATCAACCAGGCAGGAAGTGTTAAGGGGAAAGCCACTGCAAAACATGCAGTTTCAGACTGGATGGAGATTGAAAAAGAAAGAGGTATTTCCGTTACTTCTTCCGTACTTCAGTTTAATTATGGAGGATACTGTATCAACATTCTGGATACACCAGGGCACCAGGATTTCTCAGAGGATACGTATCGAACACTGATGGCAGCAGACTCTGCCGTAATGGTAATTGATGCTTCAAAGGGTGTTGAGGCACAGACAAGAAAATTATTTAAAGTATGTACAATGCGTCATATTCCTATCTTTACATTTATTAATAAAATGGACCGAGAGGCAATGGATACCTTCGAACTTTTGGATGATATTGAAAATGAACTTGGTATTGCAACTTGTCCAGTAAACTGGCCAATTGGTTCAGGAAAAGAATTTAAAGGTGTATATGACAGAGCAACAAAGACAGTAGAACTTTTCTCTGATACAAGAAAAGGTACTACACAGGGAGAAGTGAAGAAGATTGCTATTGATGATCCAGCAATCGATGAACTGATTCCAGAAGCACAGAAAGCACAGTTGGAGGAAGAAATTGAACTTCAGGATGGAGCTGGAGCAGAGTTTGATCAGGAATTAGTAAGTAAGGGTGAATTGTCACCAGTATTTTTCGGTTCCGCACTTACAAACTTTGGGGTAGAGACATTCTTGCAGCATTTCTTACAGATGACAAGCTCTCCGCTTCCAAGAAACTCTGATCAGGGCAAGATTGACCCAATGGAAGAAAAAGACTTTTCAGCGTTTGTCTTCAAGATTCAGGCCAACATGAACAAGGCTCACAGAGACAGAATCGCGTTCATGCGTATCTGCTCCGGAGAATTTGAAGCAGGAATGGATGTGTTCCATATTCAGGGTGGAAAGAAAGTTCGTCTTTCTCAGCCACAGCAGCTGATGGCAAGTGAACGTAAGATGGTAGAAGAAGCTTACGGAGGAGACATTATTGGTGTATTTGACCCGGGAATTTTCTCAATTGGAGATACATTGACTACTTCACCAAAGAAATTTGCATACGAAGGAATTCCAACGTTCGCACCAGAACATTTCGCAAGAGTACGCCAGGTAGATACAATGAAACGTAAGCAGTTCATCAAAGGAATCAACCAGATTGCACAGGAAGGTGCCATTCAGATTTTCCAGGAATTCAATACCGGTATGGAAGAAATCATTGTTGGTGTAGTTGGTGTTCTTCAGTTTGATGTGTTAAAATATCGCTTGGAAAATGAATACAATGTAGAGATCCGTTTGGAACCATTGCCATATGAATATATCCGTTGGATTGATAATACAGATATTGATGTAAGTAAGATTACAGGAACTTCAGACATGAAGCGAGTGAAAGACTTAAAAGACAGACCATTGCTTCTGTTTATCAATGAGTGGAGTATCCGCATGACGATGGAAAGAAATGAAGGATTAGTACTGACAGAATTTGCACGGTAAGGTCATTGCCCCTTTCCAAAAGGAAATTAATTTGTTATAATGATTAGAACCGTAGAACCAAACAGGAGGTTTAAGAAATGGGAAGAGAAGAAAGAAAAGAAAGAAATACTTATACAATAAAATCAGATGAGAATTTCGGAGAAGTTAAGATTGCAGACGAAGTAGTAGCAATCATTGCAGGACTTGCAGCAACAGAAGTAGAAGGTGTTGCATCTATGGCAGGTAATGCGACAAGAGAACTTGTAAGCAAGCTTGGCGTGAAATCCTTATCAAAAGGTGTGAAAGTAGACGTATTAGAAGGTGTTGTAACAGTAAGCGTTGCACTGAATTTAAAATATGGATACAACATTAAGACAATCACAGGCAAGGTACAGGAAAAAGTAAAAGCAGCAATTGAGAACATGACAGGACTTGAAGTTGCAGATGTTAATATCCGCGTTGCAGGTGTGGAGATTCCGGAGGAAGCATAAGTGAAAAGAGCAGAATTACGAGAACATATTTTTAAAGTAATTTTCGGACTTGAGTTCAACGAAGAAAATGAGATGAATGAACAGATTGAATTATACTTCGATCAACTGGAAGAAGATGCAAAAGAAAAGGATCTGTCTTACATTCGTACAAAAGTACAGAAGGTTGCTGAAAAAGTAGAAGAGATTGATACTCTGATCAATGAGAACACAAAGGGATGGAAGACAACCCGTATGAATAAAGCTGATCTTAGTATTCTTAGACTGGCAGTTTATGAAATGAAGTGGGACGATGAAGTACCAGTAGGAGTAGCAATCGACCAGGCAGTAGAACTTGCGAAAAAGTACAGCAGTGATGATGGTCCATCATTTATCAATGGAGTGCTGGCAAAACTGGCAGACTAGTGTTTGAGGTGTAGTATGACACGGAATGTATATACGGTGCGACAGGTGAATGCTTACATCAAGAACATGTTTGTCCAGGATTATATGCTGAACCGCATTTACGTGAAAGGTGAGGTGTCAAATTGTAAATATCACACCTCCGGTCATATATATTTTTCATTAAAGGATGAGTCTGGAACGATTGCCTGCGTCATGTTTGCGGGGCAGCGAGGCGGGCTCTCTTTTCGTATGAGAGAAGGTCAGCAGGTTGTTGTGTTAGGCAGCGTGAATGTATATGAAAGAAGTGGCTCTTATCAGTTGTATGCGAACGAGATTCGTTTGGATGGAGAAGGCATTCTGTTTGAAAAATTTCAGGCACTGAAACGTGAACTGGAAGAGATGGGAATGTTTGCTAGCGAATATAAGAGACCAATTCCTGCATATGCAAAACGCATTGGAATTGTCACAGCGCCGACGGGAGCTGCAATTCGAGACATTATGAATATTAGTCGCAGAAGAAATCCTTACACACAGTTAATTCTCTATCCGGCACAAGTGCAGGGAGAGGGTGCGAAGGAAAGTATCGTCCGAGGAATTCAGATGTTGGAAAAACAACAGGTGGATATTATTATTGTCGGACGAGGCGGTGGATCGATTGAGGATTTGTGGGCATTTAACGAAGAAGAAGTTGCAAGGGCAATTTTCGAGTGTGAGATACCGGTTATTTCGGCAGTTGGACATGAGACAGACACGACGATTGCAGACTATGTGGCGGATCTTCGTGCACCGACACCTTCAGCAGCGGCGGAACTGGCAGTCTTCGATTACTATCAGATGGAACAGAGTCTAAGAGAATGTCAGATGCGTATGAAGCGTGCACTGTTGTCGCAGCTTCAGGTGGAGAGATTAAAGTGGAAACAATTTGAAACGCGCCTTTCTTATTTGCATCCGAAGAATGTCATTAGAGAACAGCAGCAAAGATGTGTAGAGTGTGAAGAAAAACTTCATATGCTCATGGAAAACAGGTTGAATCAGGAAAAACATAGATTTCAGATTTGCCTGGAAAAGATGAAAATGTTGTCACCATTGGCGAAGTTAAGCCAGGGATTTTCCTATGTGGAAAAGGAAAAAGGTGGCGTTGTGAAACGTATTTCAGATGTGAAAGACGGAGATAGAATAGCAATTTATGTCACAGATGGTGTTATAGATGCATCTGTGGAACATGTCAGGGAGGAACAGCATGGCAAGTAAAGAAAAGAAAACAGAGGAGCTTACATTGGAGGAAACTTTTGCAGGACTTGAAGAGGTAATCCGCACAATGGAACAAGGAGAGATTTCTCTGGAAGAATCTTTTAATCTTTATCACAAGGGAGTGGACATGCTGAAATCCTGCAATGATAAGATTGAAAAAGTAGAAAAGAAAATGCTGATTTTAGATAATGAAGGAGCTGCCCATGAGTTTGAATCATAATTTTAAAGATTTACAGAAGAAAAAAGTATGTGAGATTGAAAATATTTTGCAGCAGTATTTGCCAAAGCAAAAGGGATATCAGGCTATTATCATGGAAGCAATGGCTTACAGTCTGCTTGCAGGTGGGAAGAGACTTCGTCCAATGTTGATGAGAGAAACCTTTGATTTATTTGGTGGAACATCGAAGGCGATTGAACCATTTATGGCGGCAATCGAGATGATCCATACGTACTCACTGGTACATGATGATCTTCCGGCTATGGATAATGATGAATATCGAAGAGGACGTAAGACAACACATGTGGTTTACGGAGAAGATATGGGAATCCTTGCGGGGGATGCACTTTTGAATTATGCGTTCGAAACAGCGGTTCAGGCATTTGTGCTGGAGCCGGAAGAAGCGCTTACAATTGGAAGAGCCTTGAAGGTTTTGGGAGAAAAAGCTGGAATCTATGGCATGATTGGTGGACAGGTAATTGATGTTAAAGAAAGCGGTCATGCAGTAACGAAAGAAATTTTGGATAAGATTCATGAACTGAAAACAGCAGCATTGATTGAATCATCTATGATGATTGGCGCAATCCTTGGCGGTGCATCAGAAGAAAATGTAAAAGATGTAGAGCAGATTGCAAAAAAGGTAGGGATTGCATTCCAGATTCAGGATGATATTCTGGATGTAACAAGTACCGAAGAAGTGCTTGGGAAACCAGTACATAGTGATGAGAAAAATGAGAAAACAACCTATGTGACACTGTTTGGGGTAGAAAAGGCTTCCCAGATGGTAGAAGAAATGTCTGAAAGTGCGATTAGTCTTCTGCACAAACTTCCGGGGACGAATGAATATCTGGAAGAATTACTTGTGCAGCTGATTCACAGGGACAGATAGAGAGGTGCTCGTATGTTAGAGCGTATACAAAAGGAAAATGATATAAAACAACTGAATGAGGAAGAATTAGTAGTCCTTGCAGATGAGATTCGTCAGTTTCTAATTGAGAAAGTAAGTAAAACAGGCGGACACTTAGCTTCAAACCTTGGTGTTGTGGAACTCACGATGGCGATGCATCTGGTGTTTGACCTTCCAAAGGATAAGATTATCTGGGATGTAGGACATCAGTCTTATGCACATAAAATTTTGACAGGACGCAGAGAGGGGTTTGACACGCTGAGAACCTACGGGGGAATGAGCGGATTTCCAAAACGAAAAGAAAGCCCATGTGATGCGTTTGATACCGGACACAGTTCTACTTCAATCTCAGCAGGACTTGGTTATGTAGAAGCCAGAGATATGCAGGATGAGGATTATCACGTGATTTCTGTAATTGGTGATGGTTCTTTGACCGGTGGGATGGCGTATGAAGCATTGAACAATGCCTCTCACTTAAAGAAAAACTTTATCATTGTTCTGAATGACAATCATATGTCTATTTCAGAAAATGTAGGTGGAATGTCCAAGTATCTTGCCAGAATTCGAACAGGTGATTTTTACAACGGATTAAAAAAGAGTGTGACGAGTGTACTCCATCAAGTTCCTGGTATTGGAGACTCAATGATTGAGAAAATCCGCAGAACAAAGAGCAGTATCAAGCAGTTGGTTGTACCGGGAATGTTTTTTGAAGACATGGGAATTACGTATCTTGGGCCAATTCAGGGACACGATATTCATGGACTTTGCGACGCATTCCGAGAGGCAACGAAGATTAATGGACCAGTCCTTTTGCATGTGCTGACGAAAAAAGGAAAAGGCTATGAGCCAGCCGAGAATGAACCTTCGAAATTTCATGGCGTTGCGCCATTTGATATTGCAACAGGAGAAGTGCTCGCAACAAAAGAGAAAGACACTTATACCGATGTATTTGGAAAAGTAATGTGTGATGAAGCATCTAGAAATGAGAAGATTGCGGCTATTACGGCAGCAATGGCAGACGGAACTGGTTTAGCGAAATTCCGTAAGCTGTATCCAAAACAATTTTTTGATGTAGGAATCGCAGAGGCACATGCGGTTACATTTGCAGCAGGACTTGCGGCAGGTGGTGTAAAACCAGTGTTTGCAGTATATTCTTCTTTTTTACAGCGTGCATATGATCAGATTATTCATGATGTAGCACTGCAGAATTTACCAGTTGTATTTGCGATTGACCGCGCTGGCTTAGTAGGAAGCGATGGTGAAACACATCAGGGAGTATTTGATCTATCATTCTTGAGTCACATTCCGAATATGACGGTTATGACGCCAAAACACAAATGGGAGCTTGCAGATATGGTTCGTTTTGCGTTACAATTTGAGGGACCGATTGCAGTGCGTTACCCTAGAGGAACGGCGTATGACGGATTCGAAGAATGCAGAGAGCCAATCGTTTACGGCAAAAGCGAGATGATTTACGAAGAGAAAGAAATCGCGCTGCTCAGCGTTGGACATATGTTTGAAGAAACTGTGAAAGTTTATGAAAACTTGAAAAATGAGGGATATTCTTGCAGTCTTGTAAATGCCAGATTTGTAAAACCTGTGGATGGAGAGATGATAGAACGTCTTGCAAAGAATCATAAATTGATTGCTGTCATTGAAGAAAATGTTCAGACAGGTGGTTTTGGGGAACATGTATTAGAATATGTATCCAGAAAACATTTGGATGTAAGAGTTGTTCCGATGGCACTTCCTGATTATTATGTGGAACATGGGAATGTGAATGTACTTCGAAAAGAAACAATGACAGATAGTCAGTCACTGACACAGCGTGTGGTACGCGCATATAAGGAGTTATAGAGAATGAAAGAACGTTTGGATATATTGTTAGTAAAACGAAATCTTGCTGCGTCCAGAGAGAAGGCCAAGGCAATTATCATGTCAGGAAACGTATATGTGGAAGGACAGAAAGAAGATAAACCGGGTATGACATTCTCAGACGAATCTCAGATTGAAGTTCGTGGGAATACACTTCCATATGTGAGTCGTGGTGGATTAAAACTGGAAAAAGCAATGAAGAATTTCGCTGTTAGCGTAGAAGGAAAAGTGTGTACAGACGTAGGATCTTCTACAGGAGGATTTACAGATTGTATGCTTCAAAATGGCGCAGTGAAAGTATTTGCAATTGATGTAGGAAGAGGGCAATTAGACTGGAAACTGAGACAGGATGAGCGTGTGGTGTGTATGGAAAAGACAAACATCCGTTATGTAACACCAGAAGATCTTGGAGAACCCGTAGATTTTTCTTCTATCGATGTTTCCTTTATCTCATTGACAAAGGTATTAGGTCCAATTCATGCATATCTTCGCGAGGGTGGAGAAATTGTTGCATTGATCAAACCTCAATTTGAAGCAGGAAGAGAAAAAGTTGGGAAAAAAGGTGTGGTACGTGAAAAAAGCACGCATTTAGAAGTTATTCACAAAGTCATTGACTTTGCACGTTCTATTGGATTTCATGTATTGGATCTGGAATTTTCTCCAATTAAGGGACCAGAAGGAAATATTGAATACTTAGTACATTTGAAAAAATGTGATGGACAAGGTGACCTTGCAGAAAAGGTTGAAGTAGAGACAACAGTAGAGAATGCTTTTGAATCATTGGCAAAGGCATAATAGGACATGGTGAAGAACGATGAATCGATTTTTTGTTGTAACAAATGATGGAAAAGACAAAGATCATAGTGTTACAAATCAATTGAAGGAACTTTTGGTTGCTGCGGGAAAAGAATGTATTCTGTGTGAGAAAGACGAAAGAAAGAAAATCCGAAGAGAGAAAATTCCAACAGGAATAGATTGCGTAATCGTTATCGGCGGAGACGGAAGTCTGATTGAAGTGGCGCGAGTATTCTACGGAAAAAACGTTCCGATATTAGGAGTAAATATGGGAACACTTGGATATTTGACAGAAGTCGAAGTTTCACACTTGCAGGAAGCGATAGATAAGATTGCAGCGAATGATTATGAAATGGAAGACCGAATGATGTTGGAAGGAAGATTTCCAGATGGAACCAGCGATGTAGCATTGAATGACATCGTTGTTTCCAGAAAAGGAGAACTTCGTGTTATTCATTTTAATCTGTTTGTAAATGGAGAATTATTAAATTCTTACAAGGCAGATGGTGTGATTATATCGACACCGACGGGATCCACAGCATATAACCTTTCGGCGGGCGGGCCAATCGTGGAACCGACAGCTTCGCTGGTTGTAATCACCCCAATATGTTCCCATGCGTTGAATACCAGCAGCGTGGTGCTGTCGGCAGACGATGAAATTGTGATTGAAATCGATCAAGGAAGAAATGGAACAATAGAAGAAGTATTTGTGGCATTTGATGGTACAGATCCGGTGACACTTGTAACTGGTGACACTGTAACAATCCGGAAATCTGATGCAGCCACTAAGATTATGAAATTAAGTAAAGTAAGCTTTTTGGAAATCTTACGCAGAAAGATGAAAGGAAACTAGAACCATGAAAGTAAACAGACATGCGAAAATTATTGAACTGATCAATCAGTATCAGATTGAAACGCAAGAAGAATTGGCCTCTCGTTTAAATGCGGAGGGATTTAAGGTGACACAGGCAACAGTATCTAGAGATATCCGTGACCTGAAGCTCACAAAGATTCCTGCGGAAGAAGGAAGACAGCGTTATGCATTGCATCAGCATAACGGAAACTCTATGAGTGATAAATACATCCGAGTACTTCGAGACGGATTCCTTTCCATGGACATGGCACAGAACATTCTTGTGATTAAGACAGGAGTAGGAATGGCAAATGCAGTGTGTGTGGCATTAGATGCGATGCACTGGAGCGAAATTGTCGGAAGTATTGCTGGGGATGATACAATTATGTGTGCAATCCGAAGCAAAGAAGATACAATAGCGGTTATGGATAAAATCAGCAAAATTGTCTTGTAACAGGAGGTAATATGTTACAAAGTTTGCACGTAAAAAATCTTGCATTAATTGACGAGATTGAAGTGGAATTTGAAAAAGGTTTAAATATTCTTACAGGAGAAACTGGAGCCGGGAAGTCAATCATTCTGGGCTCCGTGAATCTTGCACTTGGTGGACGATACACGAAAGATCTGATTCGTCGTGGGGCAGAATATGGATTTGTAGAACTGGTTTTTCAGGTGGAAAATCCAAAGCAGATTGAAAAATTAAATGAACTGGATGTATTTCCGGAGGATGGACTTGTAGTACTTAGCAGACGTTTGATGGAAAAGAGAAGCGTCAGTAAGATTAATGGGGAAACTGTTACAATGTCATTGCTAAAAGCAGTGGCAGAAGTATTGATTGACATTCATGGGCAGCATGAACATCAATCTCTATTATACAAGAAAAATCATCTTGGAATTGTAGATGAATTTTCCAGAGAATATATTGCGCAGACTAAACAGTCTGTAAAAGATGCATTTAAAAAATATAAAACTTGTCAAAAAGAGTTGGAAGAAGCTGCAATGGACGAGGCAGAGAGAGCGAAAGAATTATCGTTCCTTCAGTTTGAAGTGTCAGAAATCCAAAACGCAGATTTGAAAATAGGAGAAGACGAAGACTTAGAAACCTTGTACCGTCATATGGTTAATGGAAAGAAAATTGCAGAGCATGCGATGGAAGCATATGCATTTACAAGCGAAGATTCCTCCAGTGCCAGTGAGAATCTAAGTCGTGCAATCCGAGCGCTTTCTGAAATCAGTAACTTAGAAGAAAGAGCCGCAGAGCTTTACAGCCAGTTAGTAGAAGTAGATAGCTTGCTAAATGATTTTAACCGAGAACTCTCTGATTACAGTAGTGAATGTGAATATTCAGAAGAAGAGTTATACGAGATAGAAAATCGATTAAATGAAATTAATCACCTAAAAGTGAAGTATGGTGACAGCATCGAAAAAATTCTTGCTTACTGTGAGAAGCAGGAAGAAAAGATTCAGAAATTGGAAGATTATGAAACATATATCGCGAAGTTAAAGGCAAATTGCGAACAAGCAGAAAAAGAACTACAAAAACATACGGAAAAACTAACAAAGCAGAGAAAAGAGCAGGCTAAAATTTTAGAAGCACAGATAGCAGACGGATTAAAAGAACTGAATTTTGCAGACGTCAAATTTGAAATCAGTTTCGATACATTGAAAGACTATACTGCCGAGGGAATAGATGATGTAGAGTTCATGATTTCGCTCAATCCAGGACAGCCAGTCAAACCAATGGGGAATGTTGCGTCAGGTGGTGAGCTTTCTCGAATTATGCTTGCGATAAAGACAGTCATGGCAGATCGAGACGATATTGAGACTATGATTTTTGACGAAATTGATGTAGGAATCAGTGGTCGTACTGCCCAGAAAGTATCTGAAAAAATGGCTGTGATCGGAAGAAAACGTCAAGTAATTTGCATTACGCATCTTGCACAGATTGCTGCGATGGCGGATCATCATTATGTAATTGAAAAGCTTGTGGAAGACACGGATACAAAGACAAGTATTCATCGATTGTCAGAAAAAGAATCTGTCGAAGAACTTGCCAGAATTCTAGGTGGAGCAAAGATTACAGATACTGTACTGCAGAGTGCAGTTGAAATGAAAGAATTAGCAAAGCAGGCAAAATAATTGTTTGAAAAATAAAAAAACTCACATACTAAGGTAGATATCAGAAATGGTATCTATCTTTTTTTGTGAGGAAGGAAACAGGAATGAAAAAACACTGGTATCGTAGAATATTAATTATGGTAATGGTATTTACCGTATCTGTGGGTGGAAGTTACTATTATATAGAAAAGAAGCAAGAAAATATTCAACAGGAAGTGAGCGCAGGGACAAGCGGGAAGAAGATGGTTATTCCCGGTGGAATGGCAGTAGGAATTTATCTAGAAACCGAGGGGGTTATGGTTCTTGGAACTGGAGAAATAGAAGGTAGCGATGGTATGATGTATGAGCCGGCTGAACATATCGTGAAGGCTGGAGACTATATCATCGAAATCAATCATGAGAAAGTAGACTCGAAAGAAGAGTTAGTAAAAGCAGTCAAAGAATTACAGTCAGAAGAGGTGGAATTGAAACTCCAGAGAAAAGACGAATATATTAATGTGAAGACACAGGCGGTTGCGTGCAACTCGAAAGAATACAAACTGGGAATCTGGGTGCGAGACAATGCGCAAGGGTTGGGAACAATTACTTATTTGGATGGAGAAAGCACATTTGGCGCACTCGGACATGGAATTCACGATGTGGATACGAATGAACTTTTGAAAATATCTGGTGGTTCATTGTATCTTACAAGTATCAAAAATATTCAAAAAGGAAATTCTGGAATTCCGGGTGGAATCGAAGGAATTATTGTATATAACAATTACAATGTGTTAGGTACGATACAGAAAAATACGGAGACAGGTATTTATGGAACGATAGACCGTATAAATGCACTATTTACAGAACAGACGCCGGTAGAAGTGGCGAGCATCGACGAGGTAGAGAAAGGCCCAGCGACAATTCGTTGTGCGGTGGAAGGAAAAGTGAAAGAATACCAAATTGAAATTACGAAGGTAGATCGACATCCACGCGAGGTCAATAAGGGACTGCAGGTGAAGGTGACAGATGAGGAATTGCTGAAAGTGACCGGAGGGATTGTGCAGGGGATGAGTGGTTCGCCCATTTTGCAAGATGGGAAGCTGATCGGTGCGGTGACGCATGT
>CAZPZR010000029.1:0-22117 GCA_964591105.1 uncultured Lachnospiraceae bacterium
ACAGCACCACGGATCTGCTGATCAGCATGACGTCCGTCACAACCTGTTCTAAGATGAGCTTCGATTGTTTCATCGAATTTAGCTACTGCTGTCTGTTTAACTAATGTTACTGCTTCAGCTACATCATAAAGGTTTCCTCTATTGATTGCTTTTGCAGCTTCAACGTATTTCTTTCCTCTTTTCATTATAAATAACCTCCTTGTGGTACTCTCGGGATAACCCTCCCACGTTTCCAACGTTTACAATTATTCTTCTACTGTTACACCCATACTGCGGCATGTTCCTGCAACCATGCTCATAGCTGCTTCAACACTTGCTGCATTTAAGTCTGGCATTTTCAGTTCAGCGATTTCCTGTAACTGAGCTTTTGTAATTGTAGCAACTTTTTTCTTGTTAGGAACACCTGAACCAGATTTAAGTTTGCAAGCTTTCTTAATAAGAACAGCTGCTGGTGGTGTTTTTGTAATGAAGCTGAAGCTTCTATCATTGTAAACTGTGATTACTACAGGAATGATCAGATCTCCCTGATCTGCAGTTCTTGCATTGAATTCCTTTGTAAACTGCATAATGTTTACACCGTGCTGACCAAGTGCTGGACCAACCGGTGGAGCTGGAGTAGCTTTTCCAGCAGGGATCTGTAATTTAATATAACCTGTTACTTTTTTTGCCATTTCAATTACCTCCTTGTGGTGTTGGCGGAACGCTTAGGCTCCTCCCACGCTTTTGTTTGTGTTTAACACTTCTTCACTTCTGCGAAACCAATTTCAACCGGTGTTTCGCGACCGAATAACTCAACATTGATTGTAAGGCTCTGCTTCTGCATATTCATAGACTGAATTGCACCGACTGTATCAGCCCATGCACCGGAAACAACCTGTACCATGTCTCCAAGTTCAAAGTCTACTACGACGTTCTCCTGTTTGATTCCAAGTGGTGCCATCTCAGCTTCTGTAAGTGGAACTGGTTTTGATCCAGGTCCAACGAATCCTGTTACACCTCTTGTGTTACGAACAACGTACCATGTATCATCATTCATAATCATGTGAATTAACACATATCCTGGGAACATTTTCTTCTGGGATGCTTTCTGCACACCATTCTTAAGTTCTACTACTTCCTGCATAGGAACTCGAACTTCTAAAATCTGTTCTTCTAAATGTCTGTTCTCTACAGACTTATCAATGTTGGCTTTTACTTTGTTCTCATACCCTGAATAAGTATGAACTACATACCATTTTGCCTCTGACATAAACTCACCTTTCTTGCTCGCTAGTCGCTCAGCCTAAAAGTTTACTAAAATGTCAACTCCGTGCTGAATGAGGAAATCAATGATTGAAATGATTGCCCCTAATACTACGGATACAGAAACTACAGCTGCTGTCTGTTTCGCAAGTGTCTTTTTATCTGGCCAAATGATCTTCTTAAATTCAGCTTTCAGTCCTTTGAACCAGCTCTTTTTCTGAGTTTTTTCACTCATGACATTCACACTCCTTTACAGCGACTATTTTGTTTCTTTGTGCAATGTGTGTGACTTACAGAACTTACAGTACTTCTTAGTCTCCATACGTTCCGGATGAGCTTTCTTATCCTTCATCATGTTGTAGTTACGCTGTTTGCATTCTGTACATGCCAATGTAATTCTTGTACGCACAACTTCCACCTCGCTTTTTATTTCTTAAGTTAACGTGTTTCTGGCAGTTTGCGAGACTGCCCAATTTTAGGCATAAAAAAAAGACCTACTTCCATTCGCTCGACTAGTATAACATACCACTATATAAAAAGCAAGCACTTTATTTCCGGATTTTCGACGTCTTTTACTGCATTTTTACATAGACAATAAGATGTTTTAACATAAAATTGCACAAACAAATTGAAAGAATTTCAAAAAAATCGTATAATATAGTACAGAGAAAGTTAGAAAGAGAGGGTACACTATGAAACAGAATACTATGTTGGCGATGATTCTGGCCGGTGGCCGTGGTTCTCGCCTTCATGACTTGACCAACAAAGTAGCTAAGCCTGCCGTTTCATATGGTGGAAAATATCGTATCGTAGATTTTCCGCTAAGCAATTGCGCTAACAGCGGAATAGATGTTGTCGGAGTGTTAACACAATATGAATCTGTTCTTCTGAACAGCTATGTTGCTGCTGGCGGACGTTGGGGACTTGACGCAAAGGACAGCGGAGTTTTTGTTCTTCCTCCACGCGAAAAAGCAGATGCGAACTTGGACGTTTACCGTGGAACTGCAGATGCCATTTCACAGAATATCGATTTTATCGATGGCTACTCTCCAGAATATCTTCTGGTTCTTTCTGGAGACCATATTTATAAGATGAATTATGATAAAATGCTGGAAGCTCATAAGGCTGCCAAGGCTGATGCAACTATCGCAGTCATCGAAGTTCCTATGAAGGAAGCCAGCCGCTTTGGTATTATGAACACGGACGAAACAGGAAGAATTGTAGAATTCGAGGAAAAACCTCCTGTACCAAAGAGCAATCTTGCTTCTATGGGTATTTACATATTTAATTGGAAACTTCTTCGTAAGATGCTCGTTGCAGATATGAAGAATGCAGATTCCAACCATGATTTCGGAAAAGATATCATTCCTGCTCTTTTAAATGATGAAAAACATTTGCTTGCTTATAAGTTCAAGGGATATTGGAAAGATGTTGGTACCATCGATTCCCTTTGGGAAGCTAATATGGATCTTCTTGATAATAATAACGAGCTTGATCTTAGCGACCCAGCTTGGAAGATTTATACAGAAGATGTTACTACTCTCCCACACTACATTGGAGAAGACGCAACTGTTAAACGTGCTTTCATCACACAAGGATGTGTAATTGAAGGTGAAGTTCGCAACTCTGTACTGTTTACAGGCGCTCATGTAGAAGCCGGCGCCAAAGTCATTGACAGTGTGTTGATGCCAGGCGCTCATGTAGAAGAAGGTGCTACGGTTACTCGTGCTCTTGTTGCGGATGGTGTTCGCATTGGAAAACAGGCAGTTGTAGGTGCTGCTGACAGTGAGCACATTGAACTTGTGGCTAAACGTGTAAAGGGGGAAGAATAATGGATAAAGCATTTGGAATCGTAAGCTATCCTGGACAGCGCATCTGGGTTCACGGAATGCAGGATTACCGTCCAATCGGTGCATTTTCCTTTCTCGGGCGCTACCGTTTGATTGATTTTCCACTTTCTAATATGAGCAATAGTGGAATTGACAATATTCAAGTATATATCAACCGCGAACCACGCTCACTTGTGAAGCACCTTGGTTCCGGACGTCACTACAACATTAACTCTAAACGTGGAAAAATCGACATGCTGTTCTCCAGCAAAATAGGAATCCACGATTTGTACAACACAGACATCGCAGCTTTTGCGGAAAATCTCGAATCTATCGAATCTGCCCGCTGCCCTTATGTTGTACTTGCACCTGCTTATATGGTATATGCACAGAATTTTGATACTTTATTAGAAGCACACATTGAATCTGGCGCAGACATCACGCTTCTATATCACGCTGTTGATAATGCCAAAGAAGCATACTTAAGTTGTAACACTTTGAATCTGAATCGTCAGAAAGGTGTCTTATCAATTGAACCAAACCGTGGAAATGCAAAAAATAAGAACATTTTCATGGATACATATATTATGAAGAAAGAACTTTTCATCAACCTGATTAAAAAGGCGCAGAAACTTTCTTCTCTTTATACATTGGTTGACGTTATCAACACTGTTATTGATGATTTGGATATACGCGGTATCCATCATCGTGGTTACTTCGCAGCAATCACAGATTTCAAGAGCTACTTTGAAGCTAATCTGTCATTGATTGACCGCAAAGTTTCTAGTACTTTGTTTGATTCCGAGTGGCCAATCTACACACGTACCAATGACTCTTGCCCAACACAGTATTTTGAACATGCAGATGTCAAAAGCTCTGTTGTTTCTAACGGATGTGTCATCGAAGGTACTGTGAAGAATTGCGTCGTTGGTCGTGGTGCAGTGATTAAAAAAGGAGCTGTCGTAGAAAATTGTGTCATTCTCCCAGACGTAGTCATCGGCACAGATGTTCATGTGGAAAATGCAGTTTTAGACAGACGTTCTAAAGTGATTCGTGTGAAGCACGTGTCTGGTAGTGCTGAGGCACCTGCTTATATTTCAAGAAATGATGTTTTGTAAATGTAAAACCCAGGGAAGTGATATCCTCCCTGGGTTTCTTCTTATGCTCTCAAATATTTATCAATGCTTACCAACTTCACGCTAAGTACAAAGATTTCTGTTGCCACTTTCAATTCCTCTACTGTTGGGAATGATGGTGCAATTCGAATATTACTGTCTTTCGGGTCTTTTCCATATGGGAATGTTGCTCCTGCTTTTGTCATGGTAAGTCCTGCTTCTTTTGCTTTTCCAACAATTGCTTTCGCACATCCGTCCAATGCATCAAAGGAGATAAAGTATCCGCCCAGAGGTTTTGTCCATGTTCCAATCTCAAGACCACCTAGTTCCTTCTCTAATACGCTCTGTACCATCTCAAATTTTGGTCTAAGAATCTTCGCATGCTTGCGCATCTGGTTGTAGATTCCCTGCATATCCTGAAAATATCTCACATGACGCAACTGATTCAATTTATCATGACCGATTGTCTGATATCCCATGTAACGCACAGCTTCTTCCAAATTCGCACGGGACGCCGCAAGTGCCGCAAGTCCTGATCCTGGGAATGAAATCTTGGATGTAGAAATGAACTTGAATACCATATCCGGATTCCCTGCTTTGATACATTCATTCAAGATTTCTAAAATTACATCTCGTTTATCATCATACAAATGATGAACTGCATAAGCATTATCCCAGAAAATACGGAAATCTTTTGCTGCAGGTTTCAAGTGTGCAAATCTACGAACCACTTCATTGGAATAAGAATTTCCTGTTGGGTTGGAATACTTTGGCACACACCAGATACCTTTAATTGCTGAATCTTTGGACACAAGGTCTTCTACCATATCCATATCTGGTCCATCTTCCAACAATGGTACGTTAATCATCTCTATTCCAAACAATTCTGTAATTGCAAAGTGACGATCATATCCAGGTACTGGACATAAGAATTTCACCTTTTTGAGCTTAGACCATGGTGTACATCCCATGATTCCCATTGTCATCGCACGTGCAACTGTATCAAACATTACATTCAAACTGGAGTTCCCATAAATTAAAATATTTCGTTCTGGCACTTCTGACATCTCTGCCAACAACATTCTTGCTTCTGGAATTCCATCTAATACTCCGTAGTTTCTACAATCATATCCATCTACACTTGTAAGATCTGACTCACTTGTAAGAACATCCATCATCCCTACACTTAAGTCCAGCTGCTCTTTAGAAGGTTTTCCACGAGACATATCAAGCTTCAGGCCTTTCCCTTTCACTTCTTCAAACTGTTTTTCCAGTTTGCCTTTTAATACTGTCAATTCTTCTTTTGTCATCTTGCTATATGCCTTCATCGTTACCTCCCGCTGCTATCATTTTCAGATTTTCTATATGTGAGTTGAATTATAATAAAAAATGCGAGTTTTTGCAACACCGACTTGCATTTTCTCGCATTTTTATAATATTTATTCAATTTTTATTGTCCAATTATGCAATTTTACTCTTCCAGAATTTCATTTTGGTGTTTAAGCTTCTATAATTCCATCCACAAATGCAACTAATCCATCTTCTACTTCGTCTCGAAGTTCCAGTTCGTTATGAATCTCATGGCGATATCCAGAATATGCTTTTACGCTTGCTTTATTTCCAGAATTAATCAAGAGATTCGCCACATGATACAAGCCTTCCCCATAATTTCCGCAAGGATCCTGATCACCAGAAATCAAGTATACTGGAATATTGGATGGAACCATAGGTGCCCATTCATCGCTTTCAATAAAATGATACAGCTGTACGAAATCCCAAGGAAGTTCCAAAGTACTATCAAAAGTATTGAACATATCTCCTGCATGATCTGCAACGATATCTGGATTATTTGCAATCCAGTCATTTGCACTATTCGGATTCTCTACACGGTCAGTCATTCCTGCAAATACACGACCGAACCATTCGCCTCCTGGCTGATATGGATCCGTTTCATATGCTGCCTTAAATTCTGCATCTTCATACGCTGTATCACAAGCTTTCCACTGAGAACAAAGCCCACAGAGCATCAATCCTTTGATATCTTCTCCATAATGCGCTGCATACGCACGTCCGATACAAGATCCCCAGCTGTGCCCAAAGATAAAATATGGTACATCCGGATAATCTGCAACCGCAATATCATGCAGACTCTTTTCATCATCAATATAAGTCATATAGCCGCCAGAATGTGGATCTCCCAATGTTCCTGAATCATATCCTGTTTTTCCGTGTCCAATATGATCATCTGCATACACTACATATCCCGCCTGATTAAACTTGCAAATCATATGCAAATATCTGCGAGAATGCTCTCCATACCCATGAATCAGCTGAATAATCCCCTTTGGTTTTCCAAGTGGGCTGTAGCGCCAAGCCTTCACCATGTCTCTTCCATTTTTTGATGGAAAACTGATTTCTTTTACTGACATATTCGTTCCTCCTTATGTAATTGTCCTTTTCGAAAATCTCATTACTTTCATTTTATCATACATTCCCGCTTTCGCCATAGGGAATCTTGTTCTCTCTTGTCTTTCTTTTCGGCAAATGATATAATAAAGCAATAATCGAAACATAACAGACGGAGGAAATTATGCATAAGACTGAATCTGCTGAAAATTATTTGGAAACCATACTTGTATTAAGTAAAAAATTACCAGTTGTTCGTTCTATAGATATTGCAACAGAATTGAATTATTCAAAGCCAAGTGTTAGCATCGCTATGAAGAATCTTCGTGAACATGGCTGCATCGAAGTGAGTTCCGCTGGATTTATTACACTGACAGAAAAAGGACTTGAGATTGCGAACAGTATTTACGAACGCCACGAAGTTCTCTCTACTGTTTTCATGTCTCTTGGTGTCAGCCCTGAAGTTGCAGTTGCTGACGCGTGTAAGATTGAGCACCAGCTTAGTGAAGAAACATTTCAGGCATTAAAAAAACATATGGCTAAACACTCTTAGAAAGTTTAAGACTGCCAACACATTTCCGTGTATGGCAGTCTTTTTTACGCTTTTTTCTTAATATAGAAGGCACTGATTAATGATGCCGCCGGAACTGTCAATACAATTCCAAATGTCCCACATACACCTTGTGCAATCTCGATTGCAAGGTAATTGGAACTTAATAACTGATTGAACTGTACTTGATAAGAGATAAATACGAGCAGCGTCACAAAGGCACTTCCTGTAAATGCCAAAATCAACGTATTTGTCATTGTTCCTATCATATCTTTCCCAATTTCAATTCCTGACGCAAATAATTCCCTGGCACTCAACTCCTGGTTATGTCGAGCCACTTCATAAAGCGAAGAGACAATAGACATTGCCACATCCATAATCGCTCCCAACGATGAAATCAGCACTCCTGCAAATAAAACATCTTTCACCTGTAGTCCCGTTCCTTGTTGGATCAAAATCAGCCCTTCTGCTTCCGCAGATGTCGTTCCATTAATATGAAGCAAGGCAGACATAATTACAAAGAACACCAGCGCACAGCATGCGCCAACCACAGTTGCTAGTATAGCTGCTGCCGTCTTTCTGCTCTCTCCGTTCAATAATAACAATGTTACTGCAGTCGAAAGAATTGCACACAAAATACTCAGCACAATCGGAGAATATCCGGAAAATACAGCCGGAAGTATGAGATAGATAATTAATGCCATCGAATATGCCAGTCCAGCGATGGCTTTCACTCCTTTTCCCTCTCCAATAAGAATAATCGCCAAAATCAAAATCCCCACACAACTCATGATTGGAAGTGTCCGATCAAAATTATAGACTGTATAATACGCCTCCATATGCTCTGGGCGATCTGCATCAATAATTAGCACCGAATCAACCTTCGCACGCACACTGTGCGTATTGGTAAGATAATTCACTACTTCCAGTTTCTCACCTTTTTCCTCGCCCTCCAGCATTTCCACTTGAAGCACTTGTTTTCCCAAATATATTCCTAAATCGCTGTCGTATTCCACATTTTCCAAAGAAACCTCCACTACTTTTCCTTTTTCGTAGTGGAGGGTATCTGTACTGTATTTAGAATATTCCTTTTTTCCATATTTTTGGAATATTAGGATGAGGAGAAAGGTAAGGAAAACAAGTCCAATCAATATCTTATTTTCTCTTACTTTCTTCCGCATATATTATCCTCTTCTTCTTTTTTTGTCAGCTAATGCGATTGTTGTAGCTCCAGCTGCTGTCATAACGAGTGCCACAGCGATTACATTGGTTGTATCACCTGTTTTTGGTGTGTTGTCATTCTGCGCTGGCTCAAACACTGGTTTGTTGTCTTCTGAAACTTCATCATTCCCTGATGCTGCTCCATCGTCTGGTGTTACTTCGTCGCCTGGTTCGTTCCCTTCGCCTGGTGTTACTTCATCACCTGGTTCATTTCCTTCACCTGGTGTTACTTCATCACCTGGTTCATTTCCTTCACCTGGTGTTACCTCGTCTTTCACTTCTTCCAATGCGTTCATCGCATCTTCCAACGCTTTTACAGACTCATCGATTTCGCTTTGCTGTACATCTTCCTTATCATATACATTCTGTGCTGCTGCCACTACATTTTTCAGAGCAGTCCAGCTTTCCTCTGTATACTCAGTTTCTGTCAGACCATTTGCTTTTTCAAGCGCTGCTTCTAATGCAGATTTATCTGTTTTGTAAATTGTGTATGTATCCAATGTTGTCATATCATCTGCAAAGTAAGTTGTCATTGTATAAGAATTTTCAGTCACATTTACATCTGTAACTGTTCTGCGTTTTGACTGGTCGTATTTTGCCGCATATCCAGCCGCGATTGCCCCATCCTGCAAGTTATAGTACTTACTTCCACTCGCGGAGTTTGCTGTCAAATACAAAATTCCTTCAGGGTTAAATACTTCTGATTCTGTTCCTTCATTTGTATTTCCACTTGCTGTAATCAGATTACTTCTCGTGTATACATGGTCATGTCCCATAAGCACTACATCAATGTCTAATTCATCGAAAACAGCTGGATATTCATTTCTGCGATTGATAATGTCTGTATTATCCCAGTGGCTTGCAGTAGAGTAAATGGAGTGATGGAAAAATACAGTTTTCCAAGTCACATCTGGATTTGCTGCAATTGCTGCTTTCATGAATTCTTTATGTTCTGCAGTTGACATATCATTGGAATTCAATCCCATAAATAATGTATTGTTATATACAAACCAGTAATCGCCACCTGCTGTTGTTGTTCCTAATGTTGCACTCTCATTTGGTAAGTTGTAGTGCTGTCCATATGCTGTAGATCCGCTGTCATGGTTTCCAACGCTTGTAGCACTTGCCAGAGATGCCAGTACCTGATTCAAGTAACCATCATATTCTGTTTCACTGCTTGCTGTATTTACCTGGTCACCTGCAGAAAGAAGGAAGTCTGGATTCAATTTACTTGTAACGGTATCCAGTGTAATTCCCCAGTTCTGAGCATCTGTTGCTGAATTTCCGCTGGCACCAATCTGAGGGTCTCCTACAAGAGCAAATGAGAATTCTCCTGTTCCGCCTGTTTTAAATTTGTAGTTTTCGCTTACTGTATCTGCATTTACCAGGCGATATACATATTCTGTATTTGCTGCAAGACCTGTAATCGTTGCCTGATTCGTATAATTTCCATCATTTGCTGCAGTAGTACTAGCTTCATATTCTTTATAGTCTTCTGGCGCAGATGCTTTTGCCACCTGAACTTTTCCAGCTTTCTTACTATCGCTATACCAAGTGATGTTACGACTACTTTCATCGCTGCCCATTGTTAAGATCACATCACTTTGTGCAATTGTTGAAGTATCTTCTACTTCCATTGTCAGAGAAGGCATTGCGAAGAAGATATCAGAGCTTGATGTTGTTGCCTGATGTACTTCCACTGCGATTATATTTTCACCGACCTTCAATTCTTCCGGATCAATGGTAAATGTTCCCTTTCCTGGGTCGCCTGCTCCTTCGTTGCTTCCGCCATAATATAAATTTGTCGTTGTATCTCTTGTTGTAATATCTCCAAAAGAAGCAATTTCTTTTCCATTTAAATATACGATTGCTCCATCGTCGAACTGAATTTCTCCTTTTACAACCGCATTTTCAGGAATTTCACTCACAGAAATAGTTGTTCGGAAAAAATATGCCGGAATGTCTGTTTTTCCATCTTCCATATATTGTGTCAAAAGAACTGTAGGTGTCACGCTTCCAATTGCGTTGAGTTTTCCTTTTTTCGCACCAAATGTTCCTGCTGCACTCTTCCATCCAGCATCGTTGAATCCCTGCTCTGTCCATGCAGTCAAAGAAGCAAGTCCCTGCGCAGGATCTGTATTGTCGTCTAAATATTTCCAAGTTGTCTGAACATCTAGCAAATGTTTCACCTGTCCATTTTCTTCTGCCTGTACTACCATCGGTTTTCCCAAATACACTCCTGTATTCCATACCGTTCCAGCTCCAAGAAGAACTGCCATTGTCAGAAGTCCAGCTTTTCTAATGTCTTTCTTCATTTTCATATCCTCCACATTTTAAGTCACGAATTATTCGACTGTTTGAGCTCAAGTGCATCATAACATTCGATTTTTTTGGAAACAATAGACTTTACTTTCATTTAAAAGTACTTATCAAACGCTTTACAAACCACTAACTTTTCCTTAAAATAAAAGGAAGGTGTATTCGGAATTTTAAACAAGAATTTAACAGGAAAGGAGCGAACGATGATTTCATTTACTTACACTGTTACAGATTCACTGGGACTTCACGCACGACCTGCTGGTCTCCTGGCAATCACTGCGAAAAAGTGTGTTTCTTCTATTATAATTATAAAAAACGAAAAACGTGCAGATGCCAAGCGATTGATCGGACTTATGGGACTTGGCATTAAGCAGGGAGATACCATTACCATCGAAGTCAGCGGAGAGGACGAGGAATCTGTAGCTGAACAGCTACGACATTTTTTCGAAAAAAATCTTTAAAGTGTTCTTGACAATTTCATAGATGTGGTGCTATATTTACAAAAGATATAGTATGTTACTTGTTATGAACGGACGAGGCATTAACTATACATAAATATTTTTGGATGTTTATGTGTGTTAGTGCCTCTTTTTTTATTGTATACAAAGAGCATCCCGATGCACAAATATCCTGCCAATCAGAAAAGGAGAAAAAAAATGAAAGACAAAATTTTTGGCGTTCTTCAGCGTGTAGGAAGATCTTTCATGCTTCCAATCGCCATCCTTCCAGTAGCCGGACTTTTGCTCGGTATCGGTGGATCTTTTACTAACGCAACTATGTTGGAAACTTACGGACTCCTTGATCTTATGGGTCCTGGCACAGTTCCTAACGCAATCTTTAACGTTATGAATGCAGCTGGTAACGTTGTATTCGAAAACCTTCCTCTTATCTTTGCAATGGGTGTTGCAATCGGTATGGCAAAGAAAGAAAAGGAAGTTGCTGCACTTGCTGCAACAATCGCATTCTTCATCATGCATGCTTCTATTGGTGCGTTAATCACAATCAATGGTGGTGCTGAAAGCATGTTAGATGGTTCTACTGCTTCTGTTTGCGGAATCACTTCTCTTCAGATGGGTGTATTCGGTGGTATTATCGTAGGACTTGGTGTTGCTGCTCTTCACAACAAATTTTACAAAATCGAACTTCCACAAGTATTATCTTTCTTCGGTGGAACAAGATTTGTACCAATCGTTTCTGCACTTGTATACACAGGTGTTGGTATTGTAATGTTTTTCGTATGGCCAGTAATCCAGACTGGTATTTACGCAGTCGGTGATATTGTACTGAACTCTGGTTACTTTGGAACATGGGTATACGGTTTGATGGAACGTCTTTTGATTCCATTCGGTCTTCACCATGTATTCTACATTCCATTCTGGCAGACAGCTGTTGGTGGAACTTTAGAAGTTGGCGGAGTTATGGTCGAAGGTGCTCAGAACATTTTCTTTGCACAACTTGCAGATCCTAACGTAACAAAATTTGCTGTTTCAGCTACAAGATTTATGACTGGTAAATTCCCACTCATGATCTTTGGTCTTCCTGGTGCTGCTCTTGCAATGTACAAAACTGCAAAACCAGAAAAGAGAAAAGCTATAGAAGGTCTCTTACTTTCTGCTGCACTTACTTCTATGTTGACAGGTATCACAGAACCTTTGGAATTCACTTTCCTTTTCGTTGCACCTGCTCTTTACGGTGTTCACTGTGTACTTGCCGGACTCGCTTATATGCTTATGCATGTATTTAAAGTTGGTGTTGGTATGACATTCTCTGGTGGTCTGATCGACTTGACACTGTTTGGTGTTCTTCAGGGAAATGCAAAAACAAACTGGATCTGGATCGTAATTATCGGTATTGCATATTTCGTTATTTACTACTTCCTGTTCAGCTTCTTAATTAAGAAGTTTGATTTAAAAACTCCTGGACGCGACGACAGCGAAGAAGTAAAATTATATCGTAGAAGTGACTACGAAGCTCGTAAGAACGGTGACGCAGCTGGTTCAGAAGTAGATGAACTTTCTCAGGCAATCTGTCAGGGACTTGGCGGCAAGAAAAATATTTCTGACGTAGACTGCTGTGCAACACGACTTCGTTGTACTGTCTATAAAGCAGAACTTGTCAGCGATGAGTTATTAAAATCTACTGGTGCATCTGGTGTTGTTCACAAAGGAAACGGCGTACAGGTTATCTACGGACCACGTGTAACCGTTATCAAATCAAACTTAGAAGATTACCTGGAAACTGCACCAGACGAAGAATATATCGCAGAAGCTTCCACAACAGAAACACCTGCTACAGAAGCTGACAACGCAGAAACAGCTGGTACTGTTACAAACACAATTATCATTTCCAGCCCTGTAAACGGAATCGCAGCAGACCTTTCTACTGCTCCTGATGAAGCATTTGCTGGAAGAATGATGGGTGACGGTGCTGTGGTAACTCCAACAGAAGCTGTTGTAACTGCACCAGAAGACGGAGAAGTTTGCTTCGTATTTGAAACAAAACATGCCATTGGATTTATGACAGACACAGGAATCGGTCTCTTACTTCATATGGGTATCGATACTGTCAAATTGGATGGTAACGGATTTAAAGTCTTAGTTGAAAATGGTCAAAAAGTGAAAAAAGGCGAACCAATGTTAGAGCTTGATCTTGAATATTTAAATGCAAATGCTCCATCTATGGTTTCTCCAATCCTTTGCACAGAATTAGAAGACAACCAGAAAATCCGCCTGCTTGCAGACGGCCCAGTAAAAATCGGAGATCCTCTTTTCGCAATTGACTGCTACAAATCATAAATACGCGGGGAAAAGATATGTACAGAATTAAGAAAGTATTGAATCATAATTCAATCATAGGAATTGCATCGGATAACAATCAAGAATATCTCATTATGGGAAAGGGTATCGGATTCGGCAAAAAAGTTGCTGAACGCGTTGAACCTCGCCCAGATGATACTGTTTATTCACTTCAGGAAACTACCGAGCGCGGCGATGTCAAAGATCTCGCATGCTCCGTTCAGCCGGTATTTCTTGAAATTGCAAATGAAGTTCTTATAGAAGCTGAAAAAACATTCCATACTTTGGATCGCAACGTTCTTTTCCCTATGGCTGACCATTTGGAGTTTGCTGTAAAACGAATTCAGAACCAGGAAGAGATTCACAATCCTCTCACTGATGATATCCGTGTACTCTTCCATCTGGAATTCAAAACTGCTGAACGTGTCAGACCAATTTTGAAAGATAAGTTAAATATTTCCATTACGGATGATGAAGTTGGCTATCTCGCCCTGCACATTCACTCCGCAATTCAGGATCAGAATGTCTCACAAGCTATGAAAATCGCACAGGCTGTACGTCAGTGTATTTCTCTTGTGGAGCAGGAAACGGGAAAGTCCATTGACGTAATGTCCCTATCTTACAACCGTTTGATGAATCACATTCGTAACATGGTTGCAAGAGCCTTAACCGGAGAAAAGTTAAAGTTAAACATGAATGATTATATCGAAATCAAGTTTCCGCAGGCATTTCAAAGTGCAAAAGTTATTTGTAAACAGATTGAAAAAGACTTTCGATGTGAATTTTGCGAAACCGAAATTGGTTACCTTGCCATGCACATTGAACAGGTAACAAGCAACGAACTTGATTCTTAGAACTATACAAATATTTTTATTATTATGGAGGAATTTATTATGACATCATTTACTTACACTATCGCAGACCCAATCGGAATCCACGCTAGACCAGCAGGAATGCTCGTAAAAGAAGTTAAAAAGTACGCTTCTACAACAACAATCGTAAAAGGCGCTAAAAAAGCTGATGCAAGCAAACTTATGATGCTTATGGGACTTGGCGTAAAATGTGGAGATGAAATCACTGTAGAAGTTGCTGGAGAGGACGAAGCAACAGCATGCGCTGCATTAGAAGAATTCTTTAAAGCAAACTTATAAGCAATCGAGGTACATGGCATGAGCACATACACAGGGAAATCTATTTTCAAAGGGATTGCAATTGGAAAAATCCTTGTTTATCAGAAAGGGGAACAACCAGTTGCCCGCACAAAGGTTCAAGATACTGCTGCTGAACTTGCACGTTACGAAGCTGCAAGTCAGGAAGCAATCAAGCAGCTCAACGCACTCTACGAAAAAGCTGTAAAAGAAGTCGGTGAAATGAATGCCGCAGTCTTCGAAGTTCACGCAATGATGCTCGAAGACGATGACTATGTAGATTCTATCAAAAATATGATTGAAAATGAGCAGGTAAACGCTGAATTTGCTGTTGCTACAACTGGGGACAACTTCTCCAGCATGTTCGAAGCAATGGAAGACGAATATTTCAGTGCAAGAGCTGCTGACGTCAAAGACATTTCCGAACGTGTCGTTAACATCTTAAGCGGACGTTCTACAGAAAAAGGAATTGGTTCTGAACCAGTGATCATCGTTGCAGATGACCTTGCTCCAAGTGAAACTGTACAAATGGATAAGGATAAACTCCTTGCATTTGTTACACGTTTTGGTTCTGCAAACTCACACACTGCAATTCTTGCCAGAACAATGAACATTCCTGCACTGATCGGTGTTGAAATTTCCGACACATGGAATGGAAAGCTTGCAATTGTTGACGGATACACAGGAACACTTTTGATTGATCCAGACGAAGAGACACTCGCTTCTTATAAAGCTCGTCAGGAAGAAGATCGTAAAGCAAAAGAGCTTCTTCAGGAGTTAAAAGGAAAAGAGGATGTTACAACAGACGGCAGACACCTGAAGCTCTACGCAAACATCGGTAGTGTAAAGGATGTTGCCAATGTACTTGCAAATGACGCTGCTGGTATCGGTCTGTTCCGTAGCGAATTCTTATATCTGGAATCTGAAGATTATCCAGATGAAGAAGCTCAGTTCCAGGCTTACAAAACAGTTGTTCAAAACATGGCTGGAAAGAAGGTAATCGTTCGCACTCTTGATATCGGAGCTGACAAACAGGTAGATTACTTCAATCTTGATCACGAAGAAAATCCTGCTATGGGTTATCGTGCAATCCGAATCTGCTTGGATCGTGAAGATATTTTCAAAACTCAGCTTCGTGCATTACTTCGCGCAAGCGCATATGGAAACATTTCCATTATGTATCCAATGATTATCTCTGTGGATGAAGTTCGCAAGGCAAAAGCACTTGTAGAAGAAATCAAGGCTGACCTTGATGCTCACGGTATTGCATATGGAGACATCGAACAGGGAATTATGATTGAAACACCTGCTGCTGTTATGATCAGTGATCTCTTGGCAGAAGAAGTCGATTTCTTCAGCATTGGAACAAACGATTTGACACAATATACACTCGCAATCGACAGACAGAACATGAAACTGGATAACATTTACGATGCTCATCATCCTGCTGTTCTTCGTATGATTCAGACAACCATCGACAATGGTCACAAGCATGGCTGCTGGGTTGGAATCTGTGGAGAACTTGGTGCAGATATGACACTGACAAAGACATTTGTGGATATGGGAATTGATGAATTGTCTGTATCTCCATCTTTTGTACTGCCAATTCGTAAATTGATTCGCGAGATCTAATCACTACGGATATCGTAATTTAACAATCAAAAAAACGCTGTAGATCACATCATGTAATCTACAGCATTTTTTTATACTAATCTTGTTGTCCACTTTGTGCAGTCCCACACATCTGTTGCCAGTCCTTCATAGAATTCTGGCTCATGGCATACCATCAAGATACTTCCTTTATAGTCAATCAGTGCACGTTTCAATTCTTCTTTTGCAACAACATCCAAATGGTTCGTCGGCTCGTCCAATACCAAAATATTGGATGGGCGATTGATCAATTTGCAAAGTCTTACTTTCGCCTGCTCACCACCTGACAGAACCTTCACCTTGCTTTCAATATGATTTGTTGTCAATCCACATTTTGCAAGTGCAGAACGAGCCTCATACTGGGAAAATCCTGGGAATTCCTGCCAGATTTCTTCCAGACAAGTCGTCTCGATATCTGGTGCCGTTTCCTGTTCGAAATATCCTATTTCCAGATAATCCCCTTGTTCTACTTCTCCTGAAAGCGGACGGATCAAACCAAGAATACTTTTCAAAAGTGTAGTTTTTCCAATACCATTCGCCCCTGTCAGTACAATCTTGCTGTTGCGCTCCATTTCCAATGTCAGCGGTGCAGACAATGGTTCATCATAACCAATTACCAAGTCTTTCGTTGTAAAAATGTATCTGCCTGGTGTTCTGGCTACTTTAAAGTTGAATTCCGGCTTTGGTCTTTCTGCCTGAAGTTCAATTACGTCCATCTTGTCTAATTTCTTCTGACGAGACATTGCCATATTTCTTGTTGCCACGCGTGCTTTATTTCTCGCAACAAAGTCCTTCAAGTCTGCAATTTCTTTCTGCTGCTTGTTATATGCAGCTTCAAGCTGTGCTTTCTTCATTGCGTACACTTCCTGGAAACGGTCGTAGTCACCTACATAACGTGTCAACTGCAGGTTGTCAATATGATAGATCAGGTTGATAACGCTGTTCAGGAATGGAATATCATGGGAGATGAGAATAAATGCATTTTCATACTCCTGCAAGTAGCGTGTCAGCCATGTAATATGTTCCACGTCCAAGTAGTTGGTTGGCTCGTCCAAAAGCAAAATATCCGGCTTCTCGAGCAACAATTTTCCAAGCAATACTTTCGTTCTCTGACCACCAGACAAGTCCGTAACATCTTTATCCAGTCCAAGATCCAGAAGGCCAAGCGCTCTCGCAACTTCTTCTACCTTAGAATCAATCAAATAAAAGTCACGATTTGTCAGTACATCCTGAATTACAGCCAGTTCTTCCATGTACTCTTCCATCTGCTGTTCATCTGCTTCACCCATCTGATCACAGATGTGATTCATACGTTCCTCCATTTCGAACAACTCATCGAATGCTGCGCGGAGCACAGACCCAATTGTCATTCCTTTTGTAAGAACCGCATGCTGATCAAGATAGCCAACTTTTACATTTTTTGCCCACTCAATCTTTCCTTCGTCTGGCTGCAGCTTATTTGTAATAATGTTCATGAACGTAGATTTACCTTCGCCGTTCAGACCAATCAAACCAATATGTTCGCCTTTCAAAAGTCTGAAAGACACATCTTCAAAAATCGCACGGTTTCCAAACCCATGTGATAAATGTTCTACATTAAGAATACTCATATCATCCTCCGAAAAAATATCATAATACCCTTGCTATTATTACATTTTTCAGATGCTTTCGCAATGATATTTCTCAAAAGGAGCCGCTGTTTTTTGGAAAAAACAACGACTCCCATTCATTCTACTTAATAATTTTCTGCATGAATTTCAAAATATGCTTTTGGATGTGCACACACCGGACAAATTTCTGGTGCTTTTTCTCCAACCACGATATGTCCACAATTGCGGCATTCCCAAACTTTTACTTCACTTTTCGCAAATACTTCTTGAGTTTCCACATTGTGAAGTAATGCGCGGTAGCGCTCTTCATGCGATTTTTCAATTTCAGCTACCATGTGGAATTTTGCAGCCAACTCTGGAAATCCTTCTTCCTCTGCTGTTTTTGCAAATCCGGCATACATGTCTGTCCACTCATAATTTTCACCTTCTGCTGCTGACACAAGATTCTCTGCTGTGCTTCCGATGCCATTGAGTTCTTTGAACCACATTTTTGCATGCTCTTTTTCATTATCTGCTGTTTTCAGAAATAAAGAAGCAATCTGTTCAAATCCATCTTTTTTCGCCTTTGAAGCAAAGTATGTGTATTTATTTCTTGCTTCTGATTCTCCTGAAAATGCTGTCATTAAGTTTTTCTCTGTCTTTGTTCCTGCATATTTGTTCGCCATCGCTCCGACCTCCTATTTTAAATTCTATTATTAATATGTCACTTTTTCTTTATTTTATTGCGTTTCTCATATATTTCTAATAGATTTATCACGGAAATCGATTCAGCGCAAATCACAAGAACAATCCGTCAAATTCACTTATCTGCGTTTCTTCTTCATTCCAAGAATCATGGCGCATACACCAGCCATCGCAATTACTACTCCCATATAAAGAAGTGCCATGGATGTATCTCCTGTTTTCGGTGCTGCATCTTTTCCTTCATCTTTTCCACTTGTCACCGCGTCTGCTGAGTTTGCATCATCATTTTCCTCTGCGTCAGCCACGTAATCTCCTGAATTTTCTTCCCCAGGTCTGCTATCATTTGACTGATTTCCATCTGACACATCTTCTCCTGGTTTTTCGTCCTCTCCTGGAGTCTCATCAGAACCATCTTCCCCTGGAGTTTCCTCCGGTGCTTCTTTCGTTGTGATGCGATCTTCTGACACTTCTGTATGTCCAATCGCATTTTCCGCCTGAACCTGAACCAGATATTCCTGGTTTTCTTCCAAGTTTTCAAATACAATCACATCCGCTGTTGTATTCGAAATTGTTTCCACCAGTTCTTCTCCCTGATACAAGCTTGCCGTATAAGTAATTGGAACTAAAGTATTTCTTACTTTTGATGCATCCTCTAACTTCACACTTACACGATTGTGTGTTGCTTCCAATGTAAATTCTGCTTTTTCCGGAGCAAGGAAATTGATTCTTGTCCAACCATCATAATCCCCTGTCGCCTGAATTGTTAATTTTACTTTACGAAGATCATTTTCTGTAAGTCCTGTGAGTTTTTCTTCCTGAGAACCATTCTGCCACTCATAAGTAACTTTCTGATTCTGTGGCGCTTCTGTCGCTTCGCAAGTAACTGTGTAAGTACCATCTGCTTCTTGTGTAGCTACTAAGAAAAATTCACCACTTAATGGTTTTTTATTTGTAATTTTCATGTAAATCTCATACAATTCACTGTATGCTTTTTCGTATACTTCCTTCGCCTGTTCAGACTGTGTCAGAAGTTCTACGCACTCGTCATATTTTGCCTTAAATGTTGGCCACTGTTCATTGCTTCCATAAGTTGCCTCTGGAACATTTTCCTGTGCTTTATGTACAAGGGTACTTAATTCTAATACGGCGTTAAATACATCCGCTGTAAGTGCTGGCATGCGGATATTGCTGCGATCTAATAGTCCGTCTTTTTCTAAACCAATCATCATACGACTGATTGTCTGTTTCGGCTCATTTAATGTCCGCGCAATTCCGCTGACCGTACACGTTCGTTTATCTTCTTTCTGAAACGTAAGTAAAATACGTAATTTTAATATCTCAACTGAATTTATCATAAATAGCTCCCCTCGTTAGATTAGTCGCAACTAACACAGGCTATTTTATCTGACTTTTCCTATATTTTCAAGTACTATACCTTTTCTTGTGTGTAAATTAATCATTCATATATTCGTAATAATCAATCTCACTGGCAAATAAGATGTATCTGCCTTCTACATATCCCATGTAACCATCACCTGTGTGAAATCCCTTCATCGCCAGTTCCTCCATTTCTTTGAATTCACTCTCTTTGATGATTACATTCTAACGGAATAGGTGGGGTATAAATACCACCCAGTTTTTTTAATCGTCATACTAAAAACGTATTTCTTACTACTATTTTTGCTTATCGATTTCTGTGTCTCTTCTTATAATCTGCTTCGATTTCTTTTTTCCAGTCTTTATCCAGTACAGTAGGAGCACCGTATGCTGCTGCCCTAACACAGCTAACCGCTTTACTAAGTGCTTTGTAATTTACTGCTGTTCCGATAGAATCGCATTCGTAATTAACTGCACAATCTGCGCCAATTCCAAATCGACCAGCAACTTCAATCGCATCAATATTTGCACCAAGAAACAAGAATTCCCAACCATATTTTTCTTTCTGACGTTCTACCATTTTCTTTACTTTATCGTAGGTATATCTACGGCTAGAATTTTCCATGCCATCTGTTGTAATGATAAAAAGTGTCTTTCCTGGTCTATCTTCTTCTCTTGCATACTTATGAACATTCCCAATATGGTGAATAGCTCCACCTATCGCATCTAGAAGTGCAGTACAACCGCGGACATAATATTCTCTATTTGTGATTGGTTCCATTTTGTCCAATGACACTCTGTCGTGAAGCACCTCCTGCACGTCATCAAAAAGCACTGTAGAAACAATGGCTTCTCCATCTTCTTTTTTCTGCTTCTCAAGCAAGGAGTTATATCCTCCAATTGTGTCTGATTCTAAACCACTCATTGAACCACTTCTGTCTAAAATAAATACGATTTCTGTTAAATTTTTTCTCATAATCTTTACCTCCGAAATGTGTTTGTTTTTCTTGTTGTGGTAAATATATCATGAGATCAAAAAAATAAGGTCGCATCTACGGCGACCTTAGCATTTACTCGACAAAACATGGTAACCCGTGTTCTTCAAGCGCAATATCAATTTCAATCATATCGAACACCTCATGTTCGATAAAGAAAGAGAAAATAATATCTCTCTTGTCACACGGCGATAAAGCATATCCCGCTCTCGCCAATAAATCCTTGGTTTCATCCAGATTCAGTCTGGCACCTACACATAACCGCATAGCTGTTGCTTTATCTGGATGATAATCAGGATTCAACTTTATTTTTGAAAATAACTGTTTCGTCACAATTGCTTTCTTGTAAACTTCTGCGTTCGTTAACTTCTTTTCACTAATTAAATACATCAAATATTCCTGAAAGGTATCTGACAGATGAGCCATTCGTTCTTTCAATGCTGATTCATTTTCTTCTAGAAAGTCATAATAATCTTCATCAAATTCCTTATTTTCCTCACATACTGGAGCAAGAGGCACTCTACAATTCTCTTCCATCCGGGCAAATGGTGCACCTATCTGCATCTTTTTCACAGATGGTTTTATGTATTCTTCCTCGTACTTATCAGCAACATAATTGTCATCGATATAAGCTTCCAAATCCGCATAAAGGTTACACCCCAACTTTGTTGCCACTGTATCAAAAACCACAAGATATACCATTATGTCTTGTTTCATAAGAAATGCGTTGATTTCATCCAGAGCAATTCGCATTCCTTCTTCTTTCGGATAACCGAGGTTTCCCGTTGATATCAGCGGGAATGCAATACTCTTACATTCATGCTTTGCTGCTAACGCAAGACTCTTCCTATAGCAGTCACGCAGTTTATCTTCTTCTCCCGAATCTCCGTTAATATAGAGTGGGCTTACTGCATGAATTATGTACTTTGCAGGAAGATGAAAACCAGGAGTGATTGCAGCTTCTCCTTCGTTCATATCTCCAATTTTCTCACGTTCCACCAAAAGTTCTGCTTCACCGGCTGCTTTGTAAACGGCAGTATCCGTTCCGGATGAATATTTCGGTTTTGGATTGGCGGTGTTGACGATGACGTCAACCTGCATTTTTGTCAAATCATTTCTAACTATTTTGAATGGCATGGTAAATTCTCCCTAATTTGTAACCTGTCTTTCACTTTT
>CAZPZR010000030.1:0-20564 GCA_964591105.1 uncultured Lachnospiraceae bacterium
TTGATGATTACTATTTTCATTTCTCATTTCTAATCAGTCACTGTATGACTACATTGTAACACATATCACCTGTTATTTCATAATACTCATTAAATTTTCAAATCTTCTTCTCTCTCCCGGTTCATCCACCTCATCCAGGTTCTTAATCCCCAGTTCTCGGCACACGATCTGCGCCACTTTCCATGCACACAACCCGGTAAAGAAGATACACTGTTCTTTATGTTCACCCTGTGATTTATCAAATTCCTTCGTCAGTACTCGGCAGCAAATTGCATTCTTGCCATTTGCAGTTTTGAACCAGTCATGTAATTCTTTTGTCAGCGCAAGGCAATGAATACTCTTCGGATCTTCTGGACCATTCGGTTCTGTTCGTCCAAAGAACATCCCCAATGCCAATATTCCTCCATTAAATGCTCCGCATACGCATCCGGATTTTCCTGCTCCAACAGCCATTCCGGAAGCCATTGCAATCACTTCTTTCGGCAGATCTAATTGAAATTCCTCACAGATTGCACTCATAAGAGCCTCACAGCAATAATATCCACCTTTAAATTTTTCTTCTGCGGTCCGTTGTACTTTTCTTGGACTAATCTCTGTCACTCCAATTTTCATAACTATCCCTCTCAATCCTTCGCCAATTCATACATTGCCTTCGCAATCATCTCAGCATTTTTCATAAGCCATTCAATTTCTACATATTCATCCGGCTTATGTTCTCGAATCTCATCCCCTGGAAAAATAGGTCCAAATGCCAACACATTCGGAAGAGTTTTTGCATATGTTGCACCGCCAATACATTTTGGCTCATCGTCTCTTCCCGTTTCTTCACGATAAACTTTCATCAGACGTTTCACAACTTCACTATCCGTTGGCATATACAGACATTTATCATGTTCCTGTTCTGTCAGGTAAAATCCTGCATCTTCCAATCGTTTTTTCACGATTGGCTCACACGCTTCATACGACGCTGTCACCGGATAGCGATAGTTTAACCCAACTTCCAAGAAATCTTCATCTCCACGTATCATTCCCAAATTCATGGTAAGTGGTCCTGACACTTCATCTTTCATCGCAATCCCTAATGACTGACCATCGTGTTCCATTTGGACCGCTTCCCGCAAGAAGTCTATAACTTCTTTTGTTTCCGTCTCCAGTGGAAGCTGCGCTAATTCAATGAATAACTTCTGAATTGCATTCTCGCCTTCCCATGGTGTCGCAGCATGTGCGCTAATCCCCTCTGTTGAAACGACCTTTTTCTCAATCACCTTCTCGCCAGTAACTTCCGTCACTATCCGTTCAAGTACTGCTTCTGCCTGATGTGGCACGATATTCTCGGTCGTACCTCCCTGTATGGACTTCAAGCACCAGCCACTCTCCATTCTATCGGACATTCTATTTGCAAATTCATGTTTATAATGTTCAATAATAAATCCTTTTTCTCCGTGAATAACCGGATATTCTCCATCCGGTGTGAATCCCATCACTGGAAGTTCTCCACCATGTTCCACATAATACGGGATATCATAGCCGCCATTTTCTTCACTCAGTCCAAAAATAATGCGAATACGTTTCTTCATCGGAAATTTTGATTCTTTGAGTGCAAGAAGACTGTAGAGTGCTGCAATCGTAGGCCCCTTGTCGTCCATCGTTCCACGTCCGTAGATTTTTCCGTCCATGACTTTCCCTTCGTAAGGCGGCACGCTCCATCCGTCACCTGCCGGAACTACGTCCAGATGTCCGAGAACCGCAATCATTTCTTCTCCATCTCCATACTCGCACCACCCAACGCGATTATCTACGTTGCATGTTTGAAATCCCATCTTTTCTGCAAGGTCCAATACATACAAAAGACATGCATGAACCTGCTCTCCAAAAGGGAATTCCCCGTCGCTAATTTCAGAAACACTCGGAAATTGAATCGCCTTTTGAAGATTTTCCACCAATTCTTCTTGATGCAATCTTATATGTTCTTTTAAAATCTTATCTTCCCCACTCATAGCTTTACCTTCTCTGATATTTCGTCTTCAGAAGCCAGTTCTGATCAATAATCTTAACTTCTTCTCGGAATCGGACATGTAATCTCACAGAACTTTCCGTCTGCTGAATCTGTTCCACGCTTCCTTTCCCATATCTCGGATGTTCCACAGCATCACCCACTTGATATTTCACAACTCGATTTGCTTTACGCTCTGCATCCTGTTTTCTTCTGTACGTATCTCGAATCGGAACACTTTTGTCGTGAATTGGATTACGCAATACTTTCTGATAATCCTGCTTCATCAATGCCTCTCCTGCTTTATAATAAGGCGTTGGTGCTGCACCAACCAGAGAACAACAATACTTCCATGCACTTCCGTGAAGTCCTGGCTGCCACTGATATTCCTTCGGGATCTCCATGTGCTTCACCATATAGTGTGCGTACTCATGCTTATATAAATCCATGCGGTCCTCTTTACTCAACGGATGCTTTACCGCATATCCAATAAAGAGCAGTGAAAAATGAAAATGTTCTTTTTCCCCAAATCCAGCTTGTGTGTAAGAACCTAATACATCCTTTTCAAATCCAAATGTTATCGGCACTCTTGCACCTTGCAAATGATATTTTTTATCAAATTCTTGATACAGTGCCTGAATCTGCGCTGTCAAAATGGGAATTTCCTTATGCAGTTTTTGTACCAGTTCTTTATACTCACCGTTCATTCCTACGTCCTTTTCTAAGCTGCTTTTTCTTTAATCGTATAACTTGCCACTGCTGCCACTGCGGAAAGTGCCATTGCAATCACCCATACAACCACATAGTCCCCAGTCATTTCTACACATCTTCCACCAATCCAGGAACTAAAGAAACTTCCAAGCTGATGACTCAAGAATACTACTCCGAATAACGTTGCTAAATTCTCTGCACCGAACAGCTTACTTGTAATTCCAGACGTTGGTGTCAGTGTCGCTGCACCTGTAAGTCCAAGCAAAATCATAACAGCAAGCACAGACCACTCTGATTTTGGCATCCAAAGCAAGATTGCTACCCATGCCACACGACTTCCATAGAGGAACGTAACTACATATTTCATCGGAATTTTTTCACACAAAAATCCTGAAAACAGAGAACCGATCATTGTAGCCGCCCCATAAATAGAAAAGAAAACAGCCGCCAATGTTTCACTAATTCCGTAAGATACAATCTGTGAAAATAAATGTGTTTCAATCGTTGCCATATGGTATCCACAAGTGAAGAAACCAATCAACAGGCACCAATAACTTCTGTTTTTAAATGCTTTTTTCAGCAGAGGTACGATAGAAGTATCTTTGCTTCCCTCTACAGCTTTTTCTTCTTCTCCGCTTACCACTCTTGATACTGGAACTAATAACATTACAATTGCTGCAAATATCAGCAACGTTGTTTTTAATCCTAATGTGTCAAACCCACTCTGAAGCAATGGAGAGAACACTACGCCACCAATTCCACTGCTGGCATTAACCATTCCAGATACAGCAACTGCCTTTTCATCTCCCAATACCGGCGTAACTGCTCCCATGATCATTCCAAAAGAAACCGCTCCAGTACCAGTTGCAAGTACCACTCCCATCGCAAGGTTCAGCATCCAGGATGCACTGCAAAATGGAATCAGCGCCAAGCCCAATGCCATCAAGAAACTTCCCAACATTAATACGAATCTTTTTGACTTTTTCAATGCGACTACACCAAAAATCGGCTGGGATACACCAAACACCAATTGTCCAATCGCAATTGCAAAGCTAACTGCTCCATATGCGATTCCTGTCTCAGCCGAAATTGCACCTACCATTACTCCATAAATGCTTCTCAATCCAGCACTTACAGCATACAATGCACACGCTCCCATCGCGATGCTCATAATTTTTAATTTTCCATTACTTTTTCCACTCATTTTTCTCTATCCTTATATGTATTTCATGCATCATTGCATAGTCACTATCCATTTAAACACTCCCCATTCATTTTTTCAAGTATTGACAACATTTCCAACAACAAAACCCCTGATAAAGAGTATTTTCTCTCTACCAGGGGTTCTTTAATACTTATCGGAATCTCACTTCTACTTCACGTCTGCCTACAGAATCATCTAAAATTCTGTGAATCAATTCTTCGGCATTTTCATCAGCTCTAATAAGCAGCTCTTCACAGTCAACATTTTTTTCTACATCTTTTGTTGCTTCTGACACTGCCTCTGCAGTTCCCTCTTTTCCGTATCTGTTAAAAAGAGAAAACTTTTCATCGTAGAATTCAATACTTTCAGGATCCACATTCACATCTTGAAATGTCGCATGTGGAATTGTTACAACCACTTTGTCTTTCTTTACCTTTATATCAAACTCTTCGATTTCCATTCCAGCGTTTGCTGTTGCATTGTATTTCATCGTAAAGCCACTTTTGTTAATAAATGGAATATCTCCTTTTGATAAAGTGATAACTCCTGTGTATGTAAGCTTCTGAGTTGTCAATTCACCGACATCCTCCAATTTTCCGCTCACATAACCTGTACTAATTTTTTGATCTTCTTTCCAGTTGTGCCACTTTTCATTCACAAGCATTCCACTAAGAAAAGTAACTACTAAAACTGTGCAAATTCCAATCAACTTCACTTTTGTTGGGATTCTAAATTTTCTTCTTTCTCTTACTTCATATCTTTCTTCCATATTGCTTCCTCCTTGCTTTTATCAACATTTCCTTCATAAATAGGATTCGTTTTCCACATTTTATTCTACTTATTCGCGGAGCAGATCACTGCGATGATTCCTACTACAATCAAAATAGGAAATGCTAATGATAACAATCCTCCGATTACTAATCCAATCAACGTAAGTGGGAGGAGTACTACTGTTACAAGCAGCTTTGAAATTCCCCATGCTGCCTTCACTCCAAAAATAAGTAACTTTCCAAAAATAACTATGAGTAAAATTGTAAATAATAATGATAACATCTCTAATTCCTCCTTATCTATGCCTTTAGTTTATAACAAAATTAGTAATTCGTAAATCCGCGAAATTGCGTGTTAGAGTACCCTATTTCCACAAATACGCAAAATAAAAAGAGCTGCTTGCGCAACTCTTTCTACATTAATCCAAATATACCAATCCATTAATTCCATGAATTCCAAGTCCTGGATCATCAGAAACTATAATTTCTTTTTCGTTAAATACAGCTCCTCCAATGATTGGGTCTTCACTACAAAGTACTGGTCCATCCAAATCGACCTTTGTGATGATGTTCTTCGCACATGCAAGATGCACAGCAGCATTTACACTCACTTTTGCCTCCAACATGCATCCAATCATACATTCTACCCCGTACACTTCTGCAGCTGATGCAATTTTCAGTGCCTGGTAAAGTCCGCCGCATTTCATCAATTTAATATTGATAAGATCTGCTGCGCCCATCTGCATGATTTTCACTGCATCTTCTGTTGAGAATACACTTTCATCTGCCATAACTGGAACATAAGAACGTTCTGTTACGAATTTTAATCCGTCAAAATCATGTCCTGGAACTGGCTGTTCTACGAATTCGATATCTAATCCTTTTTCCTGCATCTGGTTCAGGAGACGAACTGCCTGTTTTGGATTCCATGCCTGATTTGCATCAATACGAATCTTTGGTTCTGGACCTGCTGCCTCTCGTACTGCTGTCAAACGTGCAATATCAAGATCTGGATTTACACCCACTTTAATTTTCAATGTATCATATCCACGTTCAATTGCATTGATTGTATCTCTCGCCATTTCTTCTGGATCATTAACGCTGATTGTAATGTCTGTCGTAATCTTTCTGCGGCTTCCACCAAGCATACGGTGAACTGGAATGTTATACAGCTGTCCATACAGATCATAGAGTGCCATATCTACTGCTGCTTTCGCACTTGTATTCTTCACGATACATTTGTTCAATGCCTGTAAGAGATTTTCGAAATCATCTACATCTCTTCCTACAATTGTCTTAATAATGTGATCTTTCAGTGCTCCAATGATTGCGCCTGTTGTATCACCAGTAATTGCACCTGTCGGTGGTGCTTCTCCATATCCCACATGTCCTGTATCTGTGTGAATTTCCACGATAATGTCTTCTACACTGGATACGGAACGAAGTGCCGTTTTGAATGGCACACGAAGCGGAACAGATATTTTCCCAATTCGTACATCAGTAATCTTCATAAATGTCTTCCTCCTGTTTTTATTCTATTTCTTCACACAGTAAAATCTCTTTACTGCGTTCATATTCTTCAAAGCTCAGCCCTTTCTGGTCTGTTTCAATTTCGCCCACCTGATTGTCATATGGGTCTGCACGCCAATGCATTTTTTCTATGGTAAATGGTGCCTGAAATTCGCTGTTTGCTACCATTCGATACGCATCTAGGTTTCCAAAATAAAATTGGCGTCTTTCTTCATTTTCTGCGCGCACTGCTGAAATTCCATAAGAAGTATCTGCATAGAGCCATCCGTATGGTGCCACATAAAATTGTGCCCAATCGTGACCACCACAGAAATCAGGTTCTGCTGCAAGCCCGCTCTGCCATTTTGCCGGAACACCTGCGCATCTGCACATTGTAATAAAAAGCAATGTAAATACGCCGCAATCCCCCGTGAAGTTTCTCGCACACATTTCCGCTATATTTTCTAACACGAAGTACGCTGGCATAAAGGTATATTTCATATTCTTTGTAATGAAGTCATAGATTCTCTGCGCCTTTTCCAACGAATCCTTGGCTCCATCAGTCACGGATTCTGTCAATGCCTTTAAATATGGTGTAAATACAATGTGTGGTGCTTCTTCCCGAAGATAAAACTCTGGTTGATTTTCGTCGCATTTCTTCTCACTCAAATCATGATAAGTTGCTTTGTGTACATAAGAATATTCCACTAGAAATTCGTGATTTTCTTCCATATATTTCATATTCTTTGTAATGAAGTCATAGATTCTCTGCGCCTTTTCCAACGAATCCTTGGCTCCATCAGTCACGGATTCTGTCAATGCCTTTAAATATGGTGTAAATACAATGTGTGGTGCTTCTTCCCGAAGATAAAACTCTGGTTGATTTTCGTCGCATTTCTTCTCACTCAAATCATGATAAGTTGCTTTGTGTACATAAGAATATTCCACTAGAAATTCGTGATTTTCTTCCATATATTCTTCCCAGCAAATTGTTCGCTGCGGTGCAGATTCCGTCGAAATCTTTCCAGTTTCCGGGAGTACTTTTTCAATCTGAATCTCGCTCTGTTGCTCGCAAGCCGCAGGAAGTGGAAGATGTACACGCACGAACATTCCTTTTTGGAATTCTTCGTCTTTCACTTTCACCTTCGCACGAATTCGAATACGATTTTTCATGTAACCTTTCGTTTTCATCGTATTCATGCACTTATTCAGCCGATTTGTCTCCTCCGAATCTTTCCCAGCGCTCTCAACACCTGCAACCGTTATTCCTGCACGTTTTGCAAATCCTGCCTCCACCTTGCACAGTGTTTCGAAAAAGCGATTGAAGAAATGCATCTGTCCGTCCACATAGATCCAGCCAATCTTTCCTTCTTCCACTCTTTCATCGAACTCTTCTTCTGTAAAATCTGGGATCTGCTCCTGTGCGATTTGAATCGCTTCCTCTCGCGTATATGGATAATCCAGTGGCAATCTCTGAATCATCTCCCTCTGAACAATCATACATTTTTTCAGTTCTTCTGGAAGATTCCCCTTACGGAGTCGCTGATCAATCAATGCGATTGCTTTTGGAAAATCACCTTTCATCTTATGTCTTAAAATATCTTCCGGTAATCCAATATTCAAATAACGAAATGTTTCGTTTATATTCATATAAAAGACAGGTTCTCTATCCCGCCAAGCAAAACAGAGAACCTATACCCCTTTCGTCTTTTTAAATCATCAACTGCATGATATATCCAACTGCAAGTCCGCAGAAGTTACCGACTGCAGCACCAAGCACGCCCATCAATACACCGATACCAGCGTAAGAAGGATTGTATGCGGATGCAACGATTGGTGCAGATGCACTTCCTCCGATATTTGCAAGAGATGCTGTTGATACCATACACAGATCCCAATGAAATGCTTTTGATAAAAGTACCATGATCACGAAGTGGATAACGAGAACTACGAGTCCTGCTACGATCCAAAGTGGTGCACTGATCAAGTCTACTAAAGTTGCTGTAGATGCAAGTAAAGATACAACTGCATACAAATATACGTTAGAAAGTTCTTCTACTGCTGGAAGTTTTCCAAGTGGTGTAATCGCACAGATTAATCCAAGTACTGTAACAAATACTGTTGTTAATGTTCCTTTATCGAACATTGCAAGTCCTACAGATGTAAGGCTTTCATTCAAGATTAATCCAACATGCTGTGACAGTGCAGAAACCATCAGAGAAAGTCCGATCAAGAAAATCCAGTCTGCTGCTTTTGCCTGTTTCTTTTCTTTTGCGATTTCATCGTTTGCTGCTTCTGCTACTGCTTCCAATTTAGATGTATCTGCTTTCATTGTCTTGTCCCACTTTGGAGCAAAACGTACTGCAAGAAGCAGCAATGCAATCCATACAGAGTAGTATACAGTATCTACTGCAAGTGCACATCCATATGCACCTGGGTCAATCGTAAACGCTGCTTCCATTGCTGCCATATTTGCAGAACCACCAATCCAGGATGCGCAAAGAGCAGCCATTGCAGCCCATACAGTTTCTCCACCACCAAGTGGGTTCTTAAAGATAATAAATGCTACAAGGAATCCGATAACGATAGACACTGCACCACCCATAAAGATGGCAACCATACGTCCTCCAAGTTTTGCAAGTTTGCGGATGTCACAACGAAGTAACATAACAAAAATCATTGCGTACAGCAAATTGTTCTTCAATACGCCATATGCTGCTGAACATCCTTCAGAATTGAACAATCCAGCGGTACAAAATACCATGTTCAATACATAAATCCACACCAATGGTGGTACCCAATTGAAAATTTTCCATTTTCCATACTTTTCTGCTGCAAGAAGTGCTCCTGCAACGAACATCAAGAATGCGATGTAAGTAAATCCATTTGTAATCATACTAGTTCTCTCCTTCTCTCTTGTATTTTTTGGATTACTGTTGTCCCTCGCTACCATTTTAGAGGGATAAACCGTTAAAGCCCAAAAATAGAGGTGTGCTTCCTACACCTAGAAGTCACACCTCTGCTTTTGTAGTGTTTCCATTATACTAACAATTGTTGGTTTTTGTCAATAGGTACGCCTATCTGTCCATTTTTAAACACTTTCAAACGTTCAATTTTCAACTTATTTTGTAACCTGAATGCAGTTTTTAATTAAGAAATCGTTTACAAGATTGCCTAACGCTGCAGATTTCAACTGATCTTCTTCATAAGAAGACTTCAATGTCTCTACATCCATTCCCTGTGTTGTTGCGATTTCTTCTAATTCTTTCTCATAAGTAGCATCATCCATCTTAATCTTTTCTTTATCAGCGATTGCTTCAATTGCCATCTCCTGAGAAATGCTTGCTTTTGCATACTCTTCAATCTGAGTTTCAAATTCTTCTACAGTCTGTCCCATCTGTTCTTCGATCAATGTCTCATATTCTGTGCCATATGCTTCAGCATAAGACTTGTAATATTCGATTACATTGTTCTTCATCTCTTCTACTTCATCTTCTGGATACTTCAGTACTTCTGTGTTTTCCAATACTACTGTCCAGATTTCGTTGATCAAGTTGTTCTCATATTCTGACTGTGCAGTTTCTTCCAAGTTCTTTTTCACTTCTTCTCTGTATTCATCTACTGTTTTAGATTCTTCTGATACAGTCTGCACGAATTCATCTGTAAGCTCTGGAATTTCCTGAACAGAAATGCTGTTTACTGTAATTGTAAATGTTACATCTTTTCCAGCTAATTCTTCTGTATAATCTTTTGGGAATGATCCATTCCAGTCATACTTATCTCCGATTTCGTGTCCAATCACACTGTCTTCAAAACCATCGATAAATGTACCAGATCCAATCTTAAGATCATAACCTTCGCCAGAACCACCGTCAAATTTTTCGCCGTCCATCTTTCCTTCAAAATCGATGTTTACGGTATCTCCGCTCTTTACTTCACGATCTTTTACTTCTGTTATTGTTGCATTCGCTGTTAATGTATCATTGATTGCAGATTCGATCTCTTCCTCTGTAACTTCAGCTGCTTTCTCAACCTCACTTACTTCTATTCCATTGTACTGTGTAATCTTGATTTCTTCTGTTTCAAGACCTTTGCTTGCCTGACATCCAGTCAGTCCCATTGTGACTACCATTGCTGCCGCTACTGTAGCTGCTGCTCTTCTTTTCATAACACACCTCTTATATCTTTTACTTTTACGCCCTTTTTCCAGACATATTCTGTTATACCATATTCGAAATATCTTTAAAACCTTTTTCACAAATATTTCATGGTTTCTTTCCTATTTCTTTACAACACTGGAGACAGCAAACGACAAAATTGTTCTTTACATCGAATAATCATGTTGCGTTTTTCATACATTTTCTTTGTAACCAGTGTACATTTTGGAATATCATTTTCAAATGCTTCTTCCAATTTTCTCGTTGTTCTTGCACTGTAAACAACTGCATTTACTTCAAAATTCAGCTTAAAGCTTCGAATATCCATATTCGCCGTTCCAATGCAGCTTACCAGCCCATCCACACAAACACATTTCGTATGAAGAAATCCAGCATCATACGTGTAGCACTTCGCACCGGCTTCAATCATTTCGCCCAGATAAGAAGTTGTTGCCCAGTATACAAATGGGTGATCTGGCTTGCATGGTATCATGATTCGCACATCAACCCCAGACTTTGCCGCAATCTTCAGTGCATTCAAAATCGCATCATCCGGAACAAAATATGGTGTCTGAAGATATACACGCTTCTTCGCCATATGAATCATTTTCAAATAGTTATTTCGAATCTCCTGACTATGAGAGTCCGGACCACTTGATACAATCTGCACTGGGTCTCTTCCTTCTCTCACATAATGTGGAATCTCAAATAAATGATCCTCCAGGAATAGATTTTCTTTTGCCGCATAGTTCCAGTCCAGCACAAATCGCACTGCAAGAGAAGTCACTGCAGAACCTTCAATACAAATATGTGTATCTCTCCAGTATCCAAACTTCTTATCTCTTCCCAAATATTCTCGTCCAATATTAAATCCACCGACAAACCCAACTCTTCCATCGATAACTACAATCTTTCGATGATTCCGGTAATTGACTCGAAGTTGCAGTTTTCCAAGTACTGCCGGGAAAAATTCTGCCACTTGCACACCTGCTTTTTCCAAGCGTTCCCAGTCTGCTTTATGCATTCCTCTACAGCCCATACTATCGAACAACACGCGGACTTCTACGCCCTGACGTGCCTTACGGATCAAGACTTTTTCAATCTCTTTCCACAGTTCATCATTTCGAATGATGTAATATTCCAAATGAATATAATTTCTCGCATGATCCATCTCATTCAACAATGCCTTGAACTTCTCTGTTCCATCTGTGTAGACACGTACATCATTATTATCCGTCAGCACAGCCTCCGCCTCGTTCAGGTTATAAATGATCAGGTTTTTGAACCGATCCAGTTCTGGATCTCGTAGTCGCAGTTTCTTTCGAAAGATGGATTCTTCCTGCCTTCGCACTGCATACTTTATCTCTCCTTCAATTTCCTTCATCTTGAACATCTTTTCTTTTCGGAAATTCTGTCCCAGAACCAGGTATAAGATAAATCCCAGTACAGGAATAAAATACAAAAGCAGCAGCCATGCCCACACGGTGGAAGGTTCCCGGCGTTGGAAGAATATAATTAAAAGCGAAAATATGATATTGATCACAAACAAATTCTCCCAGAGAAATTGTCTCAGTTCTAATGTAGACTGCAAAACTGTCTCAAACATAGTTCCACCCCTTTTCTTTCAATATTTCATCTCTTAAATTGATATCAACGGATTGTTACGTGCTACGCACTCCCACAATCCTACCCAATTATTCTAATATCATTATAAACTTTCTATCGAGAAAAGTAACCCCTAACTAGCAAATTGCTTGCACTTGTCGACAAAGGATGCTACAATGTAGGTTGTGTAAAAGACAATTTAGGAGGGTTATCGTGAAAATTTTAATCATTATCTTAATCGTTCTTATCGCAGCATTAGTTGGATTATATTTCCTTGGTAAAAAAGCTGAGAAGAAGCAGGCTGAACAGCAGCAGGCTATGAAAGCAGTTGAACAGAGCGTATCTATGCTCATCATTGACAAAGGCAAGATGAAGTTAAAAGATGCAGGTTTTCCACCAGTTGTTGTAGAACAGTCACCAAAGTACCTTCGTCGTTCTAAGGTAACTGTTGTAAAAGCAAAAGTTGGACCTAAGGTTATGAATCTGATGTGTGACCCAGAGATTTATGATTTGATTCCAGTGAAGAAAGAAGTAAAAGCTACTGTAAGTGGTATTTACATCACAGCTGTTAAGGGAATCAGAGGACCTCTCGACGCACCTAAGAAGAAAAAAGGATTTCTTGCAAGAATGCGCGAAAAAGCTAATATGTAATGTTAAAAAGACAGATCCACACGGACCTGTCTTTTTTTCGTTGCCTAATTGGCTTTGATATTCATCACAATATTGCAATCTGCAACTTTCTGCCCATTCGCATCCAGTGCATATCCAATCTCAACGTCAATATTTTCTTCCTGAACTTGAACATCTATCCCTCTTGTATAGACTCCAAGCATTATTTCTCCATATGGTGTTTCATACTCGGTCATATGAATCTTCTCTTTTTCAAAGACCATATGTGTATTCGAAATCCCACGTTTGAACATCTCTACTTTCCCTGATTCTTCAATCTGGATACGGTTCTTGATGCTTCCCGGAATTCCTTCCACAAGTTCATCATAAATTACATAATGTTTTCCATTTTTCAAATAGTACGTTGCAGGTGTGACCACTTCGATGGCTTCATTTTCCTCGTCTGTCTCTTCTGCAACCGCATCAAAATGGAGACCTGAAATTGTAAGTAATACGTCTTTCGTCATAACTTCTCCTAATACTCTTCTATATTTACCAATTTTGTAGATGAAACATCGTACGGCAAAATGGAATTTGCAAATTTTGTAAATTTCTCTGCCGCATCACTCACGTAGAACTCGTACACCGCCGGTTCTCCAGAATGATTTTCAATCTCTCTTTCTTGTAAAATACGTTTCAAATCGATTGCTGTCTCATAAGCTGGATTTACAATCTGCACGCAATCTCCAAAATATGCCATAATCTTTGATCTCAACAATGGATAATGGGTACATCCAAGAATCATGGTATCTACATCGGAGTGTTTCATGTCGGAAAGATAGATGTCGATGACCTCTTCTGTAATCTTATGTTTTGCAAATCCTTCTTCCACCAGCGGCACAAACAATGGACATGGTACACCCATGACAGTAGCCTCCGGAATCTGACGCTGAATTTCCTTTGTATAAGTCTCACTTCGAATAGTCGCTTCTGTCCCAATAACACCAATCTTCTGATTCTTCGTTTCTCGAACTGCAGCACGCGCTCCCGGAACAATTACTCCAATGATTGGAATATCCACTTGCTTCTGCACTTCTTCTAATGCCAACGCACTTGCTGTGTTGCACGCAATCACAATGGCTTTTACATGCTTCGTCTTTAAAAAACGTACAATCTGTTCAGAATATCGAATAATATTATTCTTGGATTTGCTTCCGTATGGAACTCTCGCTGTATCTCCAAAATACACCACGTTTTCTTCTGGAAGCTGCCTCATAATCTCTCTTGCGACAGTCAATCCACCGATTCCAGAATCAAACACCCCAATTGGTGCAGTATTATTACTTATATTTCCCACATTAAACCTCTCCAAAACTTTTATAATGCTAACTGTTTTGCAACTTCGTACTGATATGGATCGATTCCTTTTCCCATGTTCAATCCTTCATCAATATCAAAATCCACAAATTCTCCATGTCTGTATCCTACGACACGATTTGATTTTCCTTCTAAAAGAAGGTCTACTGCCTTAGAACCCATGATAGAAGCATACATTCTGTCCTTACATGTAGGGTTTCCTCCACGCTGCATGTATCCGAGGATTGTTGCTCGTGTCTCTACGCCTGTTGCTTCTTCAATTCTCTTTGCCATATTGATGGAATCACCGATTCCTTCTGCGTTAATAATGATGTAGTTTTTCTTTCCGCGCTTTCTCTGTTCCTGAATATCTGAAATGATTTTTTCTTCGCTGTAATCTTTCATCTCAGGAATCAATACTGCCTCTGCTCCGTTGGCAACTCCGCACCAAAGAGCAAGGTATCCAGCACCTCTACCCATTACTTCGATGATTGCACATCTTTCATGAGAAGTAGATGTGTCACGAATCTTATCGATTGCTTCCATCGCTGTATTGATTGCTGTGTCAAATCCAATTGTATATTCTGTACATCCGATATCAAGGTCAATGGTTCCTGGCACACCAATTGTGTTAATTCCATAATGTGCAAGAGCCTGTGCTCCCTTAAATGAACCGTCTCCACCGATAACTACCAGACCATCAATTCCGTATTTCTTGCAGATAGCAGCTGCCTGACGCTGTCCTTCTTCTGTACGCATTTCATCACATCTTGCAGTCTGCAGAATTGTACCTCCGCGCTGAATCGTATCAGACACGTCTCTGGCTGACAAGTCAATGATTTCTTCATTCAAAAGTCCCTGATATCCCTTACGAATACCTCTAACCTTTACTCCCTTTCCTAATGCTGTTCGTACTACTGCACGGATTGCAGCGTTCATACCCGGAGCATCTCCTCCACTTGTCAGTACACCAATTGTACGAATTACTTTCTCTGCCATGATAATTCCTCCACTGTATAAATTGTATAAATTTTAATACACTAATTTCCCAAATCAATTGTACAAAATAAATCATTTGCTTTCAATTGACTTTTCTGTCACTTTTACGCTGTTTTCACCCAAATAATTGGTTAATCTGCTCAATAAACCAGGCTCAACTTGTACATTTTTGTTTGGCGGCAATCTCTTAATCGCTCGTTCCGCCTTGCAGTAAATAATAACCGGGTCATTTCCGTCTGATTCGGCTAACATTCGATAGAGAAATTGTTCCTCTGCGAGGAATTTTTCTTTCGTTTCAAATTGCAGCCATAACTCTTTTCTCGTCTGCTCAAACGGAATCACTGACTCACAGATTAACTTACTTGCAGCGTCATCTTCCTCAGAAACTCTGCCTCGAATAAAGACTTTATTTTCCTCAACAAGATACTGCTGATTTTTCTCATAATCTCTTGGGAATACAACCACTTCCACAGTTCCTGCAAGGTCTTCAATCGTAAGAAATGCCATAACTTTATTATTTTTCGTGTATTTGATTGTCTTTCCTGTGATAATACCACCAATAATCTCTTTGGCACCATCATGCACTTTTGTTCTTCCAGTTTCTTCATCCAACTGGAAATCCAATGTTGTACGGGAAATACTTTTTCTCCATTTCTCTTCATACTCTTCCATTGGATGCCCTGTTAAGTATACACCAAGCACTTCTTTTTCGAAAGCAAGTTTTGTCTCTTTTTCATACTCTCCTACATCTGGTAGTGGAATATCAAATTCTGCTTTCTGTTCTTCACCCACCAGATCAAATAGAGACATCTGCCCTGTCATCGAATATTTTCTTTCCTGGTTCACCTGATCTAAAATCTGCACATAGATAATCATAAACTGTTTTCTTGTTCCGCCCAATCCATCAAATGCACCTGATTTTATAAAGTTTTCAATCGTACGCTTATTTACTTCTTTTCCAGAAAGACGCTCAATAAAATCTTTGAGATTTTTGAACGCTCCACGGGCATTTCTCTCTTGAATAATTGACTCAATTACTGGACGCCCGATACTTTTAATCGCCGTCAGTCCATATCGAATCTTTCCATTGTCTACGGAGAAGTTTCCAACTCCCTTATTAATATCCGGTGGAAGAATTTCAATGCCCATCTGTCCACAGGTGTAAATATATTCTGCCACTTTCCCCGGATTATCAATCACGGATGTCATCAGTGCGGCCATGAATTCTACTGGATAATAATATTTCAACCAGGCAGTCTGATAGGAAACAACTGCATACGCCGCTGCATGTGATTTGTTAAATGCATACTTGGCGAAGTCAATCATTTCATCATAAATTTTATTCGCAATCTGCTCGCTGATTCCATTTGCAATACAGCCCGGAACCCCTTCCTCTGGATTTCCATAGACGAAGTTCTGTCGTTCTTTTTCCATTACGTCGCCTTTTTTCTTAGACATAGCTCGTCTTAAAAGGTCACTTCGTCCTAAGGTGTATCCTGCAAGGTCTCGTACAATCTGCATAACCTGTTCCTGATATACAATACATCCGTAAGTTGGCGCAAGGATCGGCTCCAACTGTGGGCAATCATAGGTAATTGCCTCCGGATGATTCTTTCCTTTAATATACTGTGGAATGAAATCCATCGGGCCCGGACGGTAAAGAGAAATTCCCGCAATAATATCTTCCAGACTCTGTGGCTTCAATTCCTTCATGAAGCTTTTCATCCCGGCACTTTCCAACTGGAACACACCATCTGTCTTTCCAGTACCAATGGATGCCAGCACTTCTTTATCATCATAATCGATTTTTCCCATATCGATGGTTTTTCCAGAACTAAGCTCTGCAAGCCTTGTCGCGTCCTGGATTACCGTCAATGTACGAAGTCCCAGGAAATCCATTTTCAAAAGTCCCAGTTCTTCCAGTGTGGTCATCGTAAACTGTGTAGTCACAGAACCATCGGAACCAAGCGATAATGGAACATATTCATCAATTGCTTTCTGACTAATCACGACCCCTGCCGCATGCATGGATGTATGTCTTGGAAGTCCCTCCAGACGCATAGACATATCAATGAGCTCTTTCACCTGCGGATCAGTTTCGTATGATTTTTTCAAATCCGGACTCATTTTCAACGCTTTTTCCAAAGTAATATTCAATTCCTTCGGAACCATTTTGGAAATGGAATCTACAAATGCATATGGTAAATCCATCACACGGCCTACATCTCGAATAACTCCACGAGCAGCCATCGTACCAAAAGTTACAATCTGCACCACTCGATCCGTTCCGTATTTTCGAACAACATAATCAATAACTTCCTGTCGGCGTTCGAAACAGAAATCCACGTCGATATCCGGCATGGATACTCGTTCTGGATTCAAGAATCGTTCAAACAGCAACTGATATTTTATCGGATCAATACTTGTAATTCCCAGGCAATAAGCCACGATACTTCCCGCTGCCGAACCACGCCCCGGTCCAACCATGATCTGATGGTCTCGCGCATATTTGATAAAATCCCATACAATTAAGAAATAGTCTACATATCCCATAGACTGAATGATGGACAACTCATATTTCAGACGTTCCTTCAGAGAGTCGTCACCATTTGGATAACGTTCCTCCAAGCCTTCATAGCAAAGCTTGTTCAAATATTCCCAGGAAGAATATCCATCTGGCACATCATATTTCGGAAGTTTCGTCACACCAAATTCAATTTCCACATTACAGCGATCTGCGATTTTCTGCGTATTTTCCAATGCCTGCAGTGCGTAAGGGAAAAGCATCTTCATCTCATCTTCGGACTTAATATAATACTGACCGCCATCGTAGCGCATGCGGTCTTCGTCCGCCAGCTTCTTTCCCGTCTGAATACAGAGCAGCATATCATGAGGTTTCTCATCTTCCGCGTAAGTATAATGGATATCGTTGGTTGCTACAAGTTCAATCCCTGTTTCATTGCTCATACGAAGAAGTGCCTGATTGACCATCTTCTGTTCCTGCATTCCATGGTCCTGGAGCTCCAGAAAGAAATTTCCTTCGCCGAAAATTTCCTGATAGCGGAATGCTGCCTCCTTTGCCTCTCCATACATCCCTCGCATAATATTCTTCTGAACTTCACCTGCAAGGCATGCACTGAGCGCAATAATTCCCTCATGGTATTCCTTCAACACTTCCAAGTCCACACGTGGTTTATAGTAGTAACCTTCTGTGAAACCTTTGGACACAATTTTCATCAAGTTATGATAACCAAGATCATTTTCCGCTAACAATACCAAGTGATAATATCTGTCTTCTCCATTTCCGGTTGCTTCTTTATCAAAACGAGAACCCGGTGCCACATATACTTCACAACCAAGAATCGGTTTAATACCTGCCGCTTTCGCCGCACGATAAAAATCAATCACACCAAACATTACTCCATGGTCTGTGATTGCCACACTATTCATTCCCAGTTCCTTTACTCTGGCAACGCACTCTTTAATTTTATTTGAACCATCTAATAAGCTATATTCCGTATGAACATGCAAATGCGCAAAACTCATAAATCATACTCCTCTTTTAACTAAAATACCTAATGGTTAGTATAACTTCTTTTTCAGAAAAAGGGAATTCTTTTCGAAAATATAAATGGCGATTAGAATAACAACTCTAATCGCCACACATCATTCATTTATCGTAACTATTTTCCTGCTACCATGAACTGAATCAGTTTATCAATATCTTCTTTTTCATATGCAATGATTTCAAGCTCTGGAATTTCTCCACCAGAGAAGATGTTTGCCATAGATACATACTGACATAACTTAGACTTAAGGTTCAGTCTGTCTCCTTCTCCTGTTACTAATTCTACTCTTCCTTTGCAAGAATCTACTACGTCAAAAAATCCTTCGATGTTTGTAATGTTCTGTACTTTCATAATTTAATACTCCTTTAAAAATTCACTTTATTCTCTTATTATAGCCTATTTTTTTCCAAATACAATACCATTTTTTCGAGTTTTCATACTTTAAATCGATTACGATAAAAGTGCAACATATCATTACGTAATGTAACAAAAAACATTCTTTCTTTTTAGTGAAATCAAGCGTACCATATAATCAACAACAAGAAAATAGTAAAGAAAAATATCAAGAAAGAAGCAGCAGAAAGTAATATTATGAAAAAAGCATCAAAAATGTTTCTGCTAATAAAGCGAAGGGATTATAATTTAGTCAACATACCAAGGATAGAACTCCTTATGATAATAAATGTGTTTTGCTTTGGCTATGGTGTATTCAAATTTTTATGGTATTATAGCTTAACAATGGGTGGATTTTATCCCACATAAAATACATCCTCATATCAGAAATCATCAAAGAGCCGAATAAGTTGAGCATCTCAGCTCTGTACCTTATTCGGCTCCTTATTTCTTAAGAACGAATTGTCTCTAACGCTTCACGAATCAACTTATCAAATTTTTCTGCCTGCCATGCTGCTCTTCCCACGAAGAGTCCATCAATGGATGGCTGCACAATCAATTCGTTTGCATTTCCTGGGTTCACACTTCCTCCATAGAGTACTGGAATTTCTTTTCCTGCTTCCCCGAAAATTTCTACCAATGTTTCTTTGATTACTTGATGCATTTCTTCTGCATAGTCTGCAGTTGCTGGAGTTCCGTTCACTCCGATGGACCACACTGGCTCATACGCTACCCAAATATTTTCCACCTTGCCTGCATCTACGCCGTGGAATCCTACTTTCAGCTGTGTTCGTAGTACTTCTGCGCTGATTCCGTAGTTTTTCTGTTCTGCTGTTTCACCGATGCAAAGGAGGGTTTTGAATCCGTGTTCCAGAGCTGCTTTTACTTTTTTATTTTCTTCCACGTCTGTCTCACCAAATATATGACGTCTCTCAGAATGTCCGATCATTACCAGATTCAGATCCATTTCTTTTAACATCACTGGTGAAATTTCGCCTGTAAATTGTCCTTCGTCTTCCCAGCACATATTCTGTGCACCAAGTCTGACATAGTTGCGGTCTACGTTATTTACTGCATTGTGCAGTGTTGTATAAGAAGGAATAATGAATAATTCGATTTCGTCACGGCTTAAATCTTTTGTAAGCTCTACTAATTTCTGAAGATATTCTTCTGTTTCTTTGATTCCTTTATACATTTTCAAATTACTGCCAAAATATATCTTTTTCATCTGTCTACCTCGCATGATCATATGCTACAAATGCATCTACCTTTGGCTGTGATGAACATCCCTGAACGAATTCATTTCCAAGGAATGCGTCTACTAATTCTTCTCGTACTTTACTTCCTGTTGTAAATGCACCCATACACATGATGTTTGCATCGTTACTTAATCTTGCTCTTGTTGCGGAATATACATCGGATACAAGTGCGGCATATGCACCTTCTACTTTGTTAGCTGCAATGCTTACACCAATTCCTGTTCCACAGATCAGAATTCCTCGATCGAATTCTTTTGCTGCAACACTCTCTGCTACCTTTATTGCTACATTTGCATAAATTGGATCTTCACTTCCGAAATCTGTGATTTCGAATCCACCCTTTTTCTCAAGATATTTGATAATGTCTAATTTTGCTTCCTGTGCGTTTGGATCACATCCGATTACTATTTTCATGTTATGTCCTTTCTAC